>NZ_CBFIEP010000053.1:0-12167 GCF_965661635.1 Pseudemcibacter sp.
GGTATTCAGCTTTTTTCTGATGTAAATGGTGATTATAATGATATTTTAGGATTGCCGTTGTTACCACTAATTCAAAAACTAAGAGAATTAAACCTTTTAAATGACTAACAAAGAGAAAATAATTGCTGGTGTTATTGGGGACCCGATCTCCCACAGTTTGTCCCCATGTCTTCATGGGTATTGGCTTTCTAAATATAATATTAATGGTGAATATGAAGCTTTTCACGTTACATCTGCAGAGCTTCCCTCTTTTATAAAGTCATTAAACGAGAAAAGCATCGCAGGTATCAATGTTACAGTCCCCCATAAAGAAGACGTTTTAAAACTTGTTGATAAAGTTGATGAAAAGGCACGTAAAATAGGAGCGGTAAATACGGTTTATTTTGAAAAAGGTAAAATGATTGGTTCCAACACGGATGGCGTTGGATTTCTAACTCATTTAAAACAAACAACAAAAAGGTGGAAAGCTGAGAATGGTCCGGTGGTCATTATTGGTGCTGGGGGCGCTGCACGTGCCGCGCTTGTTAGTTTGCTGGATGACGGTGTGCCAGAAGTTCGATTAACCAATAGAACAAAAGAACGTGCTGAAAATTTAAAAAAAGAAATTGACTATAAAAGAATTCATATAATCGATTGGGAGGCCCGTGAAGACGCATTAGATGGTGCGGCACTCGTCGTTAATGTAACGACTTTAGGGATGACTCGGCAAAGACCATTAGAATTATCTTTGGATAATTTACCGAAAAGTGCGAGCGTTTATGACATCGTTTATTCTCCCCTAGAAACGGAATTATTAAAAAATGCGCGAAATCGCGGTAATGAAACAATAGACGGACTAGGTATGCTACTTCATCAAGCGGCACCGGGGTTTAAAAAATGGTTTGGAGTTGATCCTAACGTAGACCAAGGCCTTAGAGATCATATTTTAAAGGCCCTTTCATGAAAAAAATAGGGCTGACTGGTTCAATAGGAATGGGAAAAACCGAAACGGCAAAAATGTTTCAAGAGGCGGGCATACCAGTATTTGATAGTGATGCCGCGGTTCATGCTTTGCTTGGTGATGGCGGTGCGGCCGTTGATATCGTTTCTAAAGAATTTTCGGGTGTGAAAAAACAAAATAAAATTGACCGCAAATTATTAGGGGAAAAAGTATTTGGTGATAATGTAGCACTCGGAAAATTGGAAAAAATACTCCATCCAGTGGTAGGTGATATGCGATCTGATTTTGTAAATTCAGCTAATGGCGACATAGTCGTCTTTGATATACCGCTTCTCTTTGAAAAATCATATGAAGGCGAATGTGATTATATTGTGGTGGCCTCAGCGCCAGCAAATGTTCAAAAAGAAAGAGTAATATCACGTCCCGGAATGACAGAGAAAAAGTTTAGAAATATTTTACTTAGCCAAATGCCTGATGCAAAAAAACGTGAAAAAGCAGATTTTATAGTACAAACGGACAAAGGTTTTGATTATGCTAGGGCTCAAGTTCAGCAGATTATTAAAGAAATAAGGAATGATATTAATGCGTGAAGTGGTCTTTGATACGGAAACAACGGGGTTTGATCCATTTAATGGCGATCGGGTTGTTGAAATTGGCTGTGTTGTTGTTGAGGATTATATTCCAACAGGCGAAAACTATCATGTATACATCAACCCTGAACGGGATATGCCAACGGCAGCGTTAAACGTTCATGGGCTTACGGAAGAATTCTTAAGAGATAAACCGACGTTTAGTGAAATCGTTGCTGACTTTAGGGACTTTTGCGGTGATATGAAATTGGTTGCTCATAATGCTGAGTTTGATATGAAATTTATAAACTGGGAAATGGAAAACCTTGGCTTTTCGACATACCCTGCGTCACGATCCATTGATACACTTTCAATTGCAAGGCGGAAATTTCCAGGCGCAAATAATACCCTTGATGCTTTATGTAAACGCTTTTCTATTGATAATTCTAACCGGGTGAAACATGGTGCCTTACTTGATGCAGAGCTGCTTGCAGATGTTTATCTTGAACTTATGGGGGGACGCCAAACTGGACTTGGTTTGATGTCAGAGGAAAAGGATGTTTCCAAAACTAATGGAGCCTCTTTAGAAATTACCAGATCATTTCGTGAGCCGAGAGCCCATTCTGCTTCTGAAGAAGAACTTAAGAGACATAAAGAGTTTATCGGAAAAATTGAAAACAATATTTGGTAATTTTTGCAAAAAAAATGGCCCTCAAAAGAGAGCCACTTTACTTTAAAAATGAGTGATAATTAGTTTACCACAATATCATCTTCGCCAGCTGCTGCTTCATTCTGTGCATTCGCTTGAGCAAGTTGTTGCTGATAAAGGCCAGCAAAATCAATTGGCTCTAACATAAGCGGCGGGAAACCACCATCGCGCGTTACATCAGATAAAATACGGCGCGCAAATGGGAAGATTTGGCGAGGTGCTTCAACCATTAAGAATGGTTGTAATTGATTTTCAGGAAGGTTCTTAATTCCGAAAAGGCCAGAATATAAAAGTTCTGCAACAAATGCTGTTTCTTCGTTTGCTTGCGCGGTTGCCGTAACTTTTAGGTCAACTTCATATATGTCTTCACCAACTTGTTGTGCATTTAAATTAACATTTATGTTCATAGAAGGCTGTTCAGTTGAAAGCTTCTGAATTGTTTGTGCTGGAGTTGGGTTTTCAAATGATAGGTCTTTGATATATTGGCCTAGAATTGTAATTTGAATTTCATTACCGGCAACTTCAGCGGCTGCATCATTTTGCTCTGTATTATCTGACATTTCGTCTATTCCTAAAATAATAATCTAAAATTTAATCGTCTGCTATCATGGTTTTACGCATGATACAAGTTATTGTGGCTAAAAATAAGATATGTTGCTTATTTTTTGGCCTAGAAGCTTAAATATCATCTTCCTTTTTATTATCGTCTTCAATTTTTTCGATATCCGATATATCTGATTCTCCAGCTTCCTCAAACTCTCCATCAATGATAATTCCACTTGAATGTGATGACCTTGGGCGGGTTTGATAATTTTTTTTGCCGGCGGTTACCATTGAATTGCCAAGCATTTCTCGAATTGGTGCAATAGCTAGTAAAATTGCAATTGAGTCCGTTATAAAACCCGGCATTAGAAAAAAGAAACCAGCGACAGCCAGAAAGAAGCCATGAATCATGTCTTTTACTGGACTATCACCGCGATCAACGGTTTGTTTCATATTCAACAGAACCTTTAAGCCTTCTTGTCGAATGATATAAATCCCAAGTACGGCCGTTACGATCGTTAACAAGAGCGCTGAAAGTGTGCCTATTCCATCTGCGACTTCAGCAAATACAATAAACTCCATATAGATTGCCGTAAAAAAGGTAATTAAAAATATTAATGGCATAAATAGTCCAGATTGTTGAAATATTGTTTCATAATATATACATGATGGTTTATCTAATATAGTATTAAATATAGAAACGCCAAGGGCATGATGTTTATATTATCAGTCCAAAACATTTTCAGGATAAAAAATGAACAACGATTCAGAAAGTCTTTCTCTTATAATCATCGCCTTCGTTGCGGGCTTTATTATATTACAATTAAGACGCACTTTAGGGCGACGCGATGGCTATGATGGAAAAGACGAAGATAAAAACAAAAACCCATTTCAAGGCAGCCATCCAAAAAACGCATCTGAAAAAAATACAGCTGAAGCAGATAATATTGTGCCAATACGTGATGGTATTGGCGCCGAAGCCGCTAAAGAAACTCCTGCTCAAAAGTCTGCTGATATTGGCGTAAGCCCGTCGTCGCCTCATTATAGTGTTTTGCAACAAATAAATGGTTTTGATCGATCGTTTACGCTCCCAAGTTTTTTTGACGGTGCTGAATATGCGTACGGTATGATTTTGAACGCATTTTGGTCAGGCGATATTCAGACGTTGAAGCAATTTTTAAGTAAAGACGTTTGTGAAGAATTTGATAATGCCATTAAAGCAATGAAAGAAGAAGGTAAGATATTCGAGAATAATCTTGCGGATGTTGAAAAGATAGAATTGGTTGATGCAAGTATCGACGGTTCTATGGCTGAACTTACTGTGCGATTTAATAGTCATATGACAATTGTAATTAAAGACCGGGACGGGAATATTGTTGATGGCGATACTGAAAATGTAGCACCCATTGTTGACATTTGGACTTTCTGCCGTGATGTAAAACGCAAAGACCCAAACTGGATTCTCGTATCAACCAGCGAAGCTTAAAAAATTTATTAAAGGTGAACGGAAAAGCGAAATGATACAAAAATCAACTCTTACATTTCTTTTTGGGTTGTTTTGTCTCTCTGTATATTATGTTTTGCGTCCCCCTATAGAAGATGTGCAAATAATTCCTACGTATAAGATCGTATCATTTGATCAATTGGAGGGTTGGAATATTGATGATCATGACCAGGCTCTTCAATCGTTTAAAATTTCTTGCGAGCGCCTGATTAAATATCCCGATGACCGCGAATATAATGGGTTTGGCGTGGCGCTCGATTGGAAAGAGGCCTGCCAAGATGCTTTAGCGATGGCGATGCCATCATCCGAGAAAGCAAAGAGGTTTTTTGAAGAATTCTTCTCTCCACTTTCATTTTATGAGCCAGAAGAGGGATTATTCACAGGATATTATGCCCCGCTTTATAAAGGCTCAAGAGAGAGAACAGATAAGTTTAAGGCGCCTCTTTTTGGGGTGCCCGAAGATTTGCAAGCAATTAATTTAGGTCTTTTTGATCAAAGACTTTCCGGTAGATCGATCGTTGGTGAAGTGACGGGGGGAAAGTTTGTTCCTTATAAAGACCGTAAAATAATTGATATGGGGGCGCTGGAAAATCAAGATTTAGAATTGGTATGGTTAGAAAAGCCGGAAGAAACTTTTTTTCTTCAAATTCAAGGTTCAGGATTTATTGAGCTTGAAGATGGTGATGTTGTTCACCTGGGATATGCGCAGCGCAATGGGCGTCCTTACCGTGCGATTGGGCAATATTTAATTGAAAGCGGTGATGTTGCGCGTGAGGATATGTCATTACAAGCGATCTTGGATTGGATGGCGAAGAACCCTGAAAAGTCAAATGAATTGATGTGGAAAAACCCCTCTTATGTTTTCTTTCAAGAACGCACGGGCGACAAGCCGGTTGGAAGTCTAGGCGTCGGATTAACCCCGGGTAGATCGCTTGCTGTTGACCGTGAATTTATTCCGCTTGGCATGCCTTTATGGCTTGAAACATATCAAGAAAAAGAAACGGATAAAGAAAACCTTGAGCGCATTTCTCATTTAAACAGATTAGTCATCGCCCAGGACACAGGCGGTGCCATAAAGGGGAAAGTGCGCGGCGATGTTTATTGGGGGATCGGCGACGAAGCAGAAGAAAAAGCAGGCCCCATGAAAGATATAGGCACATATTATTTATTGGTGCCAAAAAACGTTGCACATGCTTTGACTAAAGAGTTTGAGAAATAATGACGAAACGCAATTTAACGGAGGAGGAAAAAAAACTTTGGCAGCGCTATACGTGTGATGTCAAAAAACTATCGTCTGTTATGATAATGCCTGATCTCCATGATAACAAGACTTCCGCAAGCCATCAAAAAAGGTTTGATGTTCAAATTCCGAAAAAAGCTCCAGCTCCTAAAAAGGCCTTCATACAATTTTCCAATCATGAAACGTTAAAAGATAAAGATCAAAATTGGTCCAAAAAGCTTAAAGGCGGCAAAATAAAGCCAGAAGGTAAGATTGACCTGCATGGCATGACATGTGCAGAGGCACATGAAAAGCTTCATAAATATTTAGATAGGGCGCAACGTTTTGGAAAGCGCGTTATATTAGTGATTACTGGCAAAGGAGGCCCTAAAAGAGAGTATGACGCATATCGATTTCGTGACTTTGAAAATGGTCATGGTGTTTTAAAGCGTGAGGTCCCGATGTGGCTTTCCGGCGGTTCCATGCGCCATATGGTCGTCTCCTTTCAAGATGCGCAGCCTTCTGATGGCGGGGGCGGTGCGCTTTATGTTATTTTAAAGAGGTTGACATGACCCCGTTTGGTGAAAAAGTAAGAGAACTTAGAAAAGAACGCGGCATTAGCCAAAAACAAATGGCAAAAAAACTTGCGATTAGCTCGGCTTATTTATCAGCCTTAGAACATGGTCATCGTGGCCGCCCCTCTTGGCCGCTAATTCAACAAATTATCAGCTTTTTTAATATTATATGGGACGAAGCAGAAGAACTAGAAAGCTTGGCGAGAATCTCTCACCCTCGTATCGTGGTGAATACTTCTGGATTAAGCGCCGAAGCCACAGAACTGGTTAATCTCTTAAACCGAGAAATTAGAAATATGAAACAAAGCCAGATTGAAGAAATGTTAAATATCATAAAAAATAAAGATTAATCTTCATCCTCTTCAGGCGGGTAAATCTTAATCAGCGTGATTTGGTTTTTGCTTCTTTTTAAAATCTCAAAAGTGAAATCACTGATTTTATATTTTTCACCCGGCAGTGGGATAATTTCAGCTTCATCAATAACATACCCAGCGATTGTAGTGGCCTCTTCATCGCTTAAATTCCAATTAAATTGCCTGTTTAAATCCCGAATTGGTATCGAGCCCTCCACAACAACAGCTCCGGTTTTTAGAATTTTAATGTCACTGTTGATCGTATCATGTTCATCGGCAATATCGCCCACTATTTCTTCTAAAATATCTTCTAATGTGATTACCCCCATCAGCGCGCCATATTCATCTACAACGAGCGCAAAGTGCGCTTTTTGTGAGAGGAACATTTTTAATTGATCACGAAGTGTTGTCGTTTCCGGCACAAACCAAGGTTTAATGGCAATGTCTTTTAGTGCGACATGGTCAAAATCTTCTTTATTTTGTTTTGTGCTTCTTAATACATCTTTAGCATGAACGACACCAATGATATTATCTTGATTTTCTTCCCACATTGGCAGACGGGTGTAAGAACTTTTAATAATTTGTTCAAAAATATCTTTTATGTCGTCAGAGGCATTTATCGTCTCTACATTTTTGCGGTGAACCATCACGTCTTCGACCGTAATATCGTCTAGATCTAAAATTCCGGCCAACATATCTTTATGTTCTTTAAAGATACCGCCTTCATGTGCTTGTAAATCAATGGCGCCCCTTATCTCATCATGAGGACTTAAAACTTTCTGATTATCACGCGTATTAATGCCGATTAATCTTAGTGTAATGCGAGCAATTAATTGTATAAGTCTCACTATTGGGGCTAAAAGCTTCACCAAGACATTGATTGTAGGTGCTACTTTTAATGCAACTTTTTCCGGATTAGAGATGGCATAGGTTTTTGGCATCACTTCTGCAAAGATGAGTACCAAAGCAGTCATGGCAAATGTGGCATAGACTACGCCAATTTCGCCAAAAAACTCAATGAAAATATAGGTCGCAAGTGCTGACGCTAAAATATTAACGAGGTTATTTCCAAGCAGAATAGCGCCAATTAAGCTTTCCGGATCAGACATCAGTTTTTCGACTAGGCCCGCTTTGGCATTTCCTTCTTTTGACAGTTTGTGCATATTAGATGCTGATGTCGCCGTTAAAGAGGTTTCCGACCCAGAAAAGAACCCTGAAAATACAATCAGGAGGATGATAGACACCAATGCAATGATAAGCTCTGTTTCCATTTTTGAAAATTATCCTTTTAAAGCGCTTTTTAATACGGCTTTGACATCTTCCATATCAACGTCTTTTGAAAGGAATGATTTTCCGATGCCGCGGGCAATAACAAAAGTCAGTTTCCCATCGGACATTTTTTTGTCGCCCTTCATATGGTGCAAGAGTTTATCAACATCAAAGTTAAATGCTGATGCTTTTTGTGCGCCGACAGTATTAAAATGAAGACGAATTTGGTCGCATTCTTCTTTTTCACAAAGGCCCATTTTTTCTGATAAATCAAATGCCATAATCATACCCATTGCAACCGCTTCGCCATGATAAAGATTATCATTATAGCCGTTTTCTGCTTCAAAGGCATGACCAAATGTATGCCCTAAATTAAGGAGGGCACGAGAACCAGCTTCTTTTTCATCTTCTGCAACCACTGCAGCCTTCGCTTCACAACTTTTTAAGATGGCTTCCGTTCTGAGTGCCCTGCTTTTATCGGTAGGGCCAGAAATGAGTGCTTCGCCATTTTCTTTGAGCCAATTAAAAAAGTCCGCGTCATTTATCAAGCCGTATTTAACCACCTCGGCATAACCAGCGATTATGTGCCGCTTTTCTAGGCTTTCTACCGTGGTAACATCAATTAAAACCAGCCTTGGTTGATGAAAGGCACCAATTAAATTTTTGCCGTATTTGCTATTGATACCTGTTTTGCCGCCTACGGAACTGTCCACTTGCGCAAGTAAGGTCGTGGGAATTTGGATAAAATCAATGCCACGTAAATAAACGCTCGCTACAAACCCAACAAGATCGCCAATAACGCCGCCGCCAAGGGCAATAATGGTATCGCTGCGCTCTAGTCTCATGCTTAACAACTGATCCAATAGCGAATTGAACATTTTCATGGATTTGGTTGCTTCACCGGCGGGCAAAACAATGGTTTCAAACTGAACGGTGCTATTGTTTAAGTTTGCTTCGAGGCGCAGCAATTGATGTTTCGCAACATTTTCATCAGTAATAATGACTGTGCGCGGCCTATTCAAAAGAGGACTAATATATGTCGCAGCCTCATCAAGGATATTTTCACCGATAAGGATTTCGTAGCTTCTTGCGCCTAGATCAACTGTCGTTTTTTTCATTGCTTCCAACGTTTTTTATCTGATTTTTGTTATCACTTTTTGTAGCAGCGCGCGCTTTTTGTCGCGCTTGTCTTTTTTGATATTTCTTTTTTTCTATGGCTAAATATTTATTTAGCTTCCAAATAATATCATTTACAACCTTATCATGTGGCCCTTGGCCGCTTTGGACCACAATATGCGCCTCTTCATAGACGGGATACCGCTCATTAGCCAAATTGGTTAAAATTTTTCTTGGATTCCCTTTTTTAAGTAGCGGCCTCGTATCCCTTTTTGATGTTCGCTCAACGAGTAAATCCACATCAACTTTTAGCCAAATAACAATTGTTTGTCGTTTCAGCCGGCCGCGTGTTTTCGGATCCATAAATGCACCACCACCAGTGCCGAGGACAATTTTTTTATCTTGTGTGATAAGGCGATTAATGACTTTACGTTCACCTTTTCTAAAATCTTCTTCGCCGAATTTTTCGAAAATTTCATTTACCGTGTGCCCAGCAGCGGCTTCAATTTCCTGATCACTATCCATAAATTTTATATGTAAACGTCTGGCGAGGCGCACACCAATAGTTGTTTTTCCGCTGCCCATTAATCCCACAAGAGAAATGCTTTTTCTCAAGGGGTATCTTAAGCGTGGTGCGAGGCTTTTTTTTCTTTTTCTAATAAAATTATTCATTATTTCTTCTATTTACATGTGTTTCGCCTAATTAGCCACGAAATAAACATATTTTTCAACGAGTTTCAAAGCACACTTTACGTTCGACCGTGACGGGGTTAGTATGTTGCATAATTTTAAACAATTCTTTTTATATTCTTACTGAGGTCAATTTACCAATGGCAAAAATATGGCTATTTCTTATTATTTTAATTGTGCTAGGACTTGTTGGTGCAGGCATTTATCTAATGACAGCGGATATCCCCGCCCCTAGTAAACGTGTGGAGAAAACCCTTCCAGACGATATGTTCCCGCAATAAATAAATGGACAGTTAATGTTGATGAATGCTTCTATTAAATATTTTTTATTTACGACGTTAACCTCTGTTGCCGCCATTAATGCGTCGACGGCACAAATTCGTGTACAGGACGCGAGAGAAAATGCAGATGTTGTGTCTGCGATTGAAGAAGCGGCAGAAGCTGCGGCGGACCCAAGGTCTATTTTATTTCCTGCAAATGTTCCAGGCCCCTATTTCCCGGATGAAAGTGAAATTCTTGAAGCGGCCGAAGAGAGGCTAAATTTAGCGAGTGGCGAATTAGCTGGCTCCGTTGAGCAAGCAGAAGATATCTTGGCGGCTGAAGAAGAAGTTTTAGAAATTGAAGATAAATCGGCCTATGGCACGTTGAATAATATGCGCGGTCTTCCTAAAAACATCTGGCAGCCTTCAGATCTTGAAAAAGTGACAAAATTATTAGAAGCTCTGCAGCTACCTTCCAAATCACCTGTGATGGATGAAATTGCAAGAAAACTTCTGCTTTCTGTGACAACAGCCCCTATGGGAGTGCCGCTTGATATTAAACCCTTAACTGCAGAAGATGAAAACGAAGAAATCCCTGCAATATCTTTTGATGAGAGACTTTTAAAAAGATTTATTAATTTAAGAACATCAAAACTTATTGAACGGGGTAATTTAGAAGATTTAGTTCTATTCATTCAAAATATGCCCGATGAAACGCTTGAAGCAAACCAGAAAAATGCCGAAATACTGCTGTTGGGTGGTGATTTGCTTGGCGCTTGTCAAATGTCTAATTTAAAGGCACGCGCTTCTGGCTCAATGAGTAGACAAGCTAATAATGAAGATATTTTTTGGTCAAAAATGACCGTTTTTTGCCGCATTATGGAAGAGAATGAATCTGGTGCGCAAATCGCCCTAGATATGCTTCGGGAACAAGACCAAATTGATTTTGTCTTTCTTGATTTAGCCAATAAACTTATGGAAGAACCATCTAGGCGCCTTGCTTTTATGAGCGCAGGTTTGACGGAACTTGATCCGCTCAATTATACAATGCTTTCTCTGCTCGATCAGCCGATTGATGCTCAATTAATTGAAAATAGCTCGCCGCTTATTCTTAGTGCAATGGTAATAAACCCTAATATTCAAGCTACAAACAGATTTCAAGCAGCTATAAAAAGCAACCAGTCCGGTGGTGTCGCTACGGATGTCCTTAAAAGCATTTACGATCTACAAGAATTTAGTCAAATGGAATATCAAAATGCTGTGCGTATGGCAGAATTTGATGAACGCCCTTTGGCCGATGTTTTGTTGTTCCAGTCTGCAGCGCGACAAGCAACAGATGTTGATAAAGCAGAAACCTTAGAGGCGATCTGGAAAAGAGCGGCGCTTAACAACGATATGTCTCGAAAAGCCCAATTGAATAGTGAAACTTTGAAATCTATCAATCCCGCTCCTCGAATGATTAATCATGCACACCATATTTCCAGAGGATTATTGCTGGCCGGTGAATACGTTCGTGCGCGCGAATGGTATGATTTTGTCCGCCGTTCTGCCCTGGGCGGCAATGCTGATGCGACGAGAGCATTAATAAATATTTGGCCTTTATTTGTGTTAACGGATGAAAGTAACTCAGTGCCGTGGTCAGATGACATTCTTGACTTATGGTGGAATGGGCAAATGGTTTTATCGCCTGAAAATCGCGATGGTCGCGCCACATTATTTTATGTAATGGCGGAAGCATCAGGTCACCGCGTCTCCGAAACGAAATGGGCAGAATTGGTGAGCAACAACCAACTCGAAAATGTGGCATCTATTTCATATGGTGTTTGGCGTGAAATGATACGTGCCGTTGGTGAAAATAAACCTGCGGAAGCAATTATATTAAGCCTTATTGCAATGGGTGATGAAGGTCCGGGATATCTTGACCCTTCTGGCATTGGAACTATTGTGCGGATTTTAAGAAGCTTTGGCCTTGAGAGGGAAGCGCGAGCGGTAATTTTAGAATCGCTTGTTCAAAATGACTTTTAGCGCCAATTTCGGATAATAAAATGAATGATCAAAGTCTAATAGAACTCTTTCTAGAGATGATTTTGACGGAAAGAGCGGCTTCTTTAAACACACTTGAGAGCTACCGCAAAGACCTTGAATTATTTTTAGAAAATATAAAGTCTGATTTACTAAACGCAACACCCGATGATCTTCGTAATTATTTAAAGTATTTAGAAAAACAAGGATTTGCAGCGAGCACAGCAGCGCGAAAATTATCTTGTTTACGTCAGTTTTATAAATTTCTTTATGCTGAAGGCGTGAGGACAGACAATCCAACTTTAGACTTTGACAGCCCAAAAACAGGACAGTCATTGCCGAAGCTCTTAAGTGAAAAAGAAGTAAATCTCTTATTAGATAAAGCCATTAATAACTCA
>NZ_CBFIEP010000054.1:0-6828 GCF_965661635.1 Pseudemcibacter sp.
TATTTCAAGTGTTTTTTTAATTAATCTCATAAAACACATGCCAAGCTATTGATTTTAATGATAACAATTCTTAATATTTACGAAGAAAATTATTAAAAACAGGGTTTAAAATGCAAAAGTCGATAAAATACCGAATTCTAACGGCGGTCGCCCTACTTATATCTGCCTGTGCGGAACCTGAACCAACTGGTCCTGATCTTTCTGGCATAGAGACACGTGATCATAATTATTTTAATGAAATTTATAATCGCTGTAACATAGGTAATGCGGTTAACGACTGTAATTGCGTTGCTCGCGTTAATGTGGAACACCGTGAGGCTGCCTATGAAAAATACGCCGCTGAATTTGACACGATTCATAAGCCAAAAATGGAAGCCGACATTGAAAAAATGACCGCGACCTTAGAAGAGAAAACCATGAACCGTTCCGATGAACGCGTGCTTGAGGCCCTCGAACAAGACCTACACCGCTTAAAAGTAAAACTTGAAAACGGTGTGGAAAATATCGATGATTTCGAACTCCCATTTCTGCCCTCTGGGGCGACCGACGCGTGTAAAATCACGGGATCATAACCAATGATCACATTCACTTGATACAACGTGTTTCGAGTTGATTTGAATGTGATCGAACATGCCCCTATTTTGGTTTTAGGAAGTCTCGTGGCCGTTAAGTTATACTATCCCCGTTCTTCACCCGACCTGGCAGTCGCGAGATTTCTCTTTCTTCCCATTAATAAAGCCGGCTCCTTTCCCCAGGCCGGCTTTGCTTTTCTTAAGACTAAGAGAGAAAATATCAATCAATCATATTCATCGTGCTTTGGAAGCTCAATCACGACCTTCTTATCCTTTTTAACGATTATGTCACCATCCGCCGTATACCTGATCATACCAGCATCTAATTTAGGTTCTTTTTTAATTTTTGCACCTTCCGTGCTGTAAGCTTGGCGTTCTTCGAACCCATCAACAATATCTTCGCATTTTTTCACAACTGATTGAACCATATCGTGTAAACGTTCAAATTCACGTAATTTGCGTTTATATTCATCAATAATATCGGGTGCTTTATTAAGAACCGTTTTACTCGCGACCAGATCCTGTATTTCCTGCTCGGTGAAAAAGTCTGGCTCTTCCTTTACGATACGTTCCGCTTCAAATACGCCGCTTTGTGCATAATGAAGCATCACATCCATCATTTGCTCCCCTTCGACATATTCGTCGGCAGGTTTATCATCAAATATAATAGGTTTTTTTTTGCCATACCTTAAAAGCGCCCCTTCCTCAACATGCCCCTTCAAGTGGCATTCTCCTTTAAGACGATATCACCGTCTTCCGTATAGGTAAAGACTTGTGCCTCTTTTAAGATACCTTTTATTTCTTGCTTCGCCTGATTATCACCTACCGATACGATCTCTTCACATTTCTTTAAAATACCAAGCATCTTTTTATGAAGCGCATCATACTCATCAATTTTTGATTTATAGCTTTCAATCAAGTAAGGCGCTTGATCAAGCATGTTTTTATTTTGCAAAAAAGCTTCTTTTTATTCTTTTGAAAAATTATCCGGGGTTTCTTCTAATGACTTTTCGGCATACTCCATGCCGGCTTTCGCATAGTGAAGCAGCATATCAAGCGTATCGCCTTGTTGCTTTTCTGCGGCTTTTTGTGCCTTTTTTCGCCCGAAAATGATTGGTTTTCTCGCGTGTTTACTTTGTAATGCCACCTATATTTCCCCTTTAATCCCGATTATATATCTAAAGAATAAACTTTAGTGAAAAGAGTTAGGCACGTCAAACAGTCTCTCCAACTCCTTTTAAAATTGGATGTAGTTCACTATATTCTCTAATTTCTGATTGCGAAGCTGGGCGATAAAGATTGCCGCCCTCTGCTAAAAATAATAATGCTTCTTCTGATTTATTGACCAATCCACTACTTTCACAATACCCGCTTGTTACGATAAAGTAACGCCCCAATTCAACTGTCACCTTAAATCACTCCTTATGTTTACTTTTTAAATTTTACACAATTATGCCCATCATTGACTTTTATGAATAATACATTTATAAAAATTACGTTATTTGTGATTTTTTTAACCTATAAGTGTATTAAAGAATATAAAATCTATCAATTCAATAAAATTAAGTCAACAAATTTAGTAGGCAAAAATAAGGCAATTGGTATATTAAATACATGTTTATAAGGCTTTTTTTATAGAAAACTTACACTTAACCAAAAGAAACTAAAACTTATACTACTTTTAGGTGTAATAATTCTTTCTATTTTTTTACTTTTAACAGCTTCGGTATAGGCAAACAGCAGAAAATGTTAGACGGTATTGAAATATCACTCCCTAATAAAACCCATCCATATGATAGAAATTCTTACTCCTACGGCATTGACCATGATCAAAATGGCTTTGATACCAGGGCAGAAATATTAATCAATAGCTCACAAACCCCTGTTCAGTTTGATGGCAAAAATAAAACACGCGTAAAAAGTGGGAAATGGTTTGATCTTTATACCGGCGTCACCTTTTATGATGCAAAAGATATCGATATTGATCACCTTGTCCCCTTATACAAAGTTCATATATCAGGCGGTTACGCCTGGAACGCCGATAAGAAACGGTCCTACGCCAATGCTATCCGTAATAAAGGTCCCCTAAGGATCACACATCGATGGACCAATCGTGTTCCCAAAAGAGCCGATGACCCAAGCGAATATTCCCCCTCCTACGTTCCGGGGAGCTGCCAATATTTACGTGATTGGGTTTCAATTAAACGCGACTGGGGCCTAACAATGGATCCTAATGAGGCCCTGGCGATAAAACAACAAATGGCCGCCTGCACTACATAAAATTACTCATTAAATTGAGTACTTGTTAAGTTCGTCTCATTAAACTCGAACGTAATATCCTTTTGTTCACCGTTTTTAATCACTCGTAAAACGATGGTTTCACCGCCAAAGCTTAAATTATCAATCATTGTTTTAGCTTGACCTGCGTTATTGACTTTTTCACCATTGATGGCAATTAAGATATTCCCGGAAACGATATCGGCTAAAAAGGCTGGCGAATTGTTTAAGACAGTATCGATAAAGGCACCCGTATTACGGCCAAACCCTGCCCGTTCTTCAGGACTAAAGTCACGCATCACCAGCCCTAATTTATGTATGCGGTTTGATTTAACCATATAAACCGCCCACTGATTAAAATTATCATAATATCTTGTATAGGGCACAGTGACAGTGTCTCTAACCGTTACGGCTTCGGTATAACGCACCTTTTTACCATCAACTTTTCTGACACGGTCAACATAAACCGTGCGGTAAAAATCCTGATAATCATATGCAAGATAGGATTGTGTGTCCGTATATTCGGACGATACAACCACATGGGTGGCACCAACTTCTTCGGCTTGCTTTTTTGCGCGATCTTCATTTTCCTTAATGCCGTTAAAGGCACTTTCACCAACAACAATGTAATTATGTTCTCTATAGAGCTTCACATCTTTATTAAGATCATTAGAACGAATTAAAATTGGTTTTTGCTCTTCCGCGAGCGGCACCACATCCGCAGAAAGACGCGGATCCATATATGAACGGTAACTTGTTCCAAACTGCCCTGCCCCACAAGCAGAAAGTAACAAAATCGTCGTAAGTATAAGCAGAACTCTCATCATGCACCTCATAATTTACATGATTATCTTAACGCAAACACCTTAATTGAAGCTGAATAGCCGGTTCAGAAAAGAAAAGGCTTACCCCAATTATTTACGCCTCTTCACCAGGAAAGCCGCTTGCTGCTTAAAAATTGGAACTTCTTTATGGTATGGAATGGCAACATGATCGGGCATCGATTCAAACCCTCTAATGGGAATACCATTTACGACTTGATAAACAGGATATATTTGACGTGTTTCCGCAAATTTATAAGCTTTTTTTGATCCACTATATACATAATCAGCTGATAGCAGCACATGAGTAACCTTTAACTCTTTGCCGAGTTTTACGGCTTTTTCAATGTCTTCTGGGGGGCTCGCAAAAATACTTTTTCCCACAACCACAAAATCATCATCGGTAAAAAGTTTTAAATCATCTTCAAATTGACGTGTATAAATGACGCGTGGCTCACCAGAATGATCAATCATAAAGGCGTTCTCATCATTCACCTTATCGTATGAGGCACGATAAAACTCAGCATAGCGGTTTTTATCAGCACACCCGGCGATCAATAGTATAAAAATTACGGAAAAAAAATTACGGTACAATGTCATCTAATCATTCTATTTGTTTTTCTATCTTTTTTCAAGAAACCACTTGTATCTATTGATGGTTTATGCGAAATACTCATTTCTCTAATGGCGCGGTGGCGGAATGGCTACGCAGCGGATTGCAAATCCGTTTATACCGGTTCGATTCCGGTCCGCGCCTCCATTATTATAAAAATAACGGACAAAGACGTGACCAATATGGTAATGGGTGCAGAAATTTTTGATGTCCTAAAATTATTAGTCTGGCAATTTTCAAAACCCGTACTTATTGCAAACATAATTGCATGGCCCGTTGCTTATTTAATGATGTCACAGTGGCTAGAGAGCTTCGTATATCTAATTGATGACATTGCAATTATCGCGGTATGTCTCATTGCAGGGTTATGCACAATGTTAATCGCATGGGCCACCGTGCCGGAAACTCATATTCCGTTGCAAGGCAGAACCCAATTAAAGCTTTGAGGTATGAATAAGCACAGAGAGTAAATTTACTTTAATTTCTGAATTAAACGTTCGAGTTGCTGAAGGAAATTTGATCTATCTGATTTGCTAAAGGCTGCGTTATAATGGCCGCGCATTTGTCCTTTTTTGCCTTCACCCATTTCACGCTGTTCTGATCTTATGTCCCTCACCACGAGCGCAATACCGATATTATCATCGGTAAATTCTTTCCCCGTAGGACCAAGGACGAATGCAGATTTTTCTAAACATCTACTGGCCAATGGAATATCCGCCGTAATTGCAATATCACCTTCACCAATATGATCCGCTATCCAATTGTCGGCTTCATCGGCACCTTCGCTAACGACAATTTTTTTAACGAGTGGCCCCACATCCATCCGGAGCCATGCATTACTAACGATAAAGGTCTCTATATTATGGCGGTACGCCACTTTTAGTATTTCTTCTTTAACAGGACACGCATCAGCATCCACATAAATGGTAATCGCCATCTATTCATTATCCCAACTATTAATTGCTTAAGGGAAAGGATACCATAACTGTTGTACCTATGTGTACTTTGCTTTTAATTTTAAGCTCTCCCTGATGGGCTTCTACCAATGATTTAACAATCGATAACCCAAGCCCCGTTCCTGATGATGCAATAATTGATTCTTCCTGAACACGGTAAAACGGGTTGGTTAAATTATCAAGTGCCTCTTCAGGAATTCCAATCCCCTGATCGGAAACACTAAGCATAATATTATCTTCTTTTTGATAAGTCTTAACAATCACATCACCACCCATGCTTGAAAATTTAATAGCATTGGAAAGTAAGTTAAATAAAATCTACTTAACCGAGCGATTATCCGCATTAAGAAGCGGCAAACCTTCTTCAATTTCAGCAATTAGCTCAACATTATTTTGCTCTGCAAGCACTTTTACAGTGGCAATTGAATGAGCAATTAAGTCACCAAGATCCAAATCTTCTTTTATGATAATGCGTTTATCGGCTTCAATTTCTGAAATATCTAATACATCATTGATCAAATCAAGCAAATGACGGCCACTGTTATAAATATCTTCCATATATTCAGCATATTTTGCATTGCCTATTTTACCAAAACTTTCCGCTTTGATAATTTCACTAAACCCTATAATCGTGTTGAGCGGCGTTCTAAATTCGTGGGACATGGTTGCAAGAAAGTTTGACTTTACTTTGCTTGCTTGCTCAGCCATTTTCTTTGCATCACCAAGGGCAACCATCGTGTCATATTGTTCTGTGATATCACGAGAAACGGCTACTGTTTCAATAATTTTATTCGGATCTTCACTGTCATAAATTGGTGCCGTATGTTGGCTCATTCGTCTTTTTGACCCCTTTAATCCAGTAATCGTAAATTCAACATTTGTGTTTTTACCTTCATAGGCATCATCAATGCTTTTCTTATAGGCTTCTTGATATTCTGGATCCACAATACCCAAAATACTACTGCCTCTGATCTCATCTATGTGCTCTACATCGATCATCTTAAGGCCCGTAACATTCATTTCCATTAACTTATAATCACGCGTGACAATTTTTACGCAGTCCGGTTGGCTGTCAACAATTGCTTCAAGACGTGCGGCCACATTCCTATAATATAGGATGTCTTTTTCATCTTTCGGGGACCAATCTTTGTCCTTGATGGTATAACGTTGCGCCATAAAATCTCTTTATCGTTTCATATATCTTAACGGGACTATCTTAACTTTTTATTACTTGTGAATAATATCTCATTGATTTAAAACTATAAAAAACATATCAGGATTAAATCATGACGAAAATACTTACTGCTTTCTTAACGCTAATATCAATAACTACCATAACTTTCGCACAAGCCCCAAGCCGCGAAGATATTGATAAAGCTGCAGTTGAACATGATAAAGCCAACGTCGCCATGATGAAAAAGGATAATGAAACCGCCTATAACCATCTTAAAAATGCGATTGAACTTGACCCCACAAATTCTAGCTTTTTAAACAGTACTGCATATATGGCAATGCAAATGGGTGAACCGGAAAAAGCAATTGATTATCTTGATATGGCGCTTGACCTTGATAAAAAAGAATATGGCGAT
>NZ_CBFIEP010000055.1:0-8621 GCF_965661635.1 Pseudemcibacter sp.
GATATGGGTGCTTTGGTGCGTCATCATCCATCATTAAAGGATGATGAAAAAGCTTCCATTTTGGGCGCGAATGCGGCACGCTTTTTTAATATCGAAATATAACAGGAGTTTTTAATGAGCTTTGAATTTGTCATTCCGGAAATTGTTGACCCAAATGGCGTTGACGGTTCACCGCACCCAAGACCAATGGATGTAAAAGACGATCAAAGCCGCGAGGAAAAAGTTCTTGAAACTGACGGCGAGCCGATTACGAACTTTTATGGAAACAGTAACCCTTATATTGATTATGAAAGTATTGACCTGCTTCTAAGTCTTCAGCATCCTCGTTCACAAGGGTATGATGAAATGTGCTTTATAATTATGGGGCAGGCAAAAGAATTGCTTTTTAAATCGCTTTATTTTGAACTATATAATTTACAGCTTCGTATTCGTGATGATGATATTGCTAATGCATTTGTGATTATGGACCGCTCTAAGAAGATTTTAAAATTAATTGTGAATGTGTGGGATGTGCTTTCGACGATACGTACGGACGGGTTTAATCAATTCAGGGATTATTTAAGTGTCGCGTCTGGTCAGCTTTCCTTCATGTATCGACATATTGAATTTATTCTAGGCAATAAAAATAAACATATGTGTGAGGCCCACAGCAATGTGCCTCATGTTTATCCTGCGCTTTTAAAAAATTTCTCTTCTCCTAGTATTTATGATGATGTTATTAGGCTATTAGCACGTAATGAATTTGCGATTGATGCTGCCGCATTGGATCGCGATTGGACGGAAGTTTATAAGGAAAACGCATCTGTAGAAGCCGCATGGCTTAAGGTCTATTCTGATCCAACTCCCACCAATGAATTATATATGCTCGGTGAAGGATTAACCGAACTGGCTGATATATTTTCGCAGTACCGCCATAGGCACTTTGTATCGGTTGAACGTATTCTTGGTTTCAAACCGGGCACAGGCGGCTCAGCGGGTGTAGGGTGGCTTAAGAAGGCAGTTGACCACAGGTTCTTTCCTGAACTTTGGACTATTAGAACCGAACTTTAATCTTTAAGCGTCGCGTCAATAATAATTTCACCCGTTATTGTTTTATGGACGGGGCATTTTTCTGCGATCTCAAATATTTTTTGACGTTCTTCTTCGGTTAAATCGCCTGTGACATTTTTCTTCCTTTACTAGATTGCAATAATTTTTACACATTAGAACTCCCAATACCAGTGTGAAACATATAAATTTATCTTGCATTATTATTTAAGAGCCGCTTAATGTGTTGCAGCTTTTCACACACTATTTAAATGATACAGGAATTAAGTTAAATGAAAATCGGATATATTGGTCTTGGTAAAATGGGCCTTGGAATGGTCAAATTATTACTTGAAAACGGGCATGAGGTTGTCGCAACCGATCCAAACGAAGCCGCACGCAAAGAGGCCGAAGCCGCCGGTGCAGAGACAGTAGACAATTTAAGTGACTTTGAAACAAAATTATCCGGTGAAAAATTTATCTGGATCATGGTGCCTCATAATATTGTTGATGATGTGTTATCTGATTTGTCATCCATTCTTAACCCGGGTGATGTGATAATGGACGGCGGAAATTCCAACTATCAGGAAACGGTTAGAAGAGGGCAAGAGCTTAAAAGTAAGGGACTTGTTTTCATGGATGTTGGTGTTAGTGGTGGCCCAAGCGGTGCACGCAATGGCGCCTGTATGATGATTGGCGGTGCGCGCGAAAAATTTGATAAATATGAACAGCTCTTTAAAGATTTATGCATCGAAGGTGGCTATGCCTATATGGGGGAAACAGGTGCCGGTCATTATGTGAAAATGGTACATAACGGTATTGAATACGGTATGATGCAGGCTATTGGCGAAGGGTTCGAAATATTAAAAGAAAGCCGCTTTGACTTAGATCTTCAGGAAGTTTCAAGAATTTATAATACGGGAAGCGTGATTGAATCTCGCCTCGTTGGCTGGCTTGAAAATGCTTATAAAGAAGAAGGCGTTGAATTAACCGCGATCTCTGGTGAAGTTTCACATAGCGGTGAGGGGCAATGGACCGTTGCCGAGGCGAAAAATTGTGTTGGAAAAGACGGAAGCAGCAAAAATATTCCGGCTCCCGTTATTGAAGCGTCTTTTCAGTTCCGTCTCGATTCAACGGGCAACCCAAGTTATACAGGACAAGTGGTTTCTGCACTGCGTAACCAATTCGGTGGTCATAGCGTTAAAAAAGAAGATTAGCCTTAAATTAAAGTTCGATATTAACGGCTTTAAATTCAAGTCCTTTTTCATTTAATCCTTTAAGCCATAGGCGCGCCTCATCAATATCATGTGGTGCGGCTTGAACGCCTGCACTTAATCTATTTTCCATTAATGCGCTTACGGCTTCGGCTACCGTGTATGATACAGTATTCGCCATGGCTGATCTCCAACCTGTTCCAGTGGTATCAAGGGTAAGGGACGTTTCCCACGCATCACCATTTTCGTCAGTTGAATTTAGCGCAACATAAAGGACAACGCGATCTTCTTCACCATCGTCATATTGATATTTTGACCATAGTTCATCGGAAAGATTTTTAAGATCGTCCATGGTTGCATTTTCCATGACTTTAAAAATATCCTGCCACGCCGCTTCCCAACCGGAAAGCCTTAAAGTACCGCGAACGAATGTACGAAGATTGGTTTCATTCTCTAAGGCATATTCTTTAACAAATGGAATGCTGTTTCTATTTGCGTATGCTTCAAATGTTTCGCCGTGAATGGCAATTTCTTTGATGTTTTCCCATGCCGTAGGAATTGTTGTTTCAACACCATCTTGTATAAGCTGTGCCGGGTTTTTAAGGGCCGTTAACACGCCAAGCGGTGTCCAGCTGAACTTATAAGCAAAATCATTGGTAATAACGGGGAAGCCACCACAATAAGAAATGAAATCAAGTTGATTTCCTTTACCAAGAACACCATTTTTCCGTGCTTCATCAACGATTAAATGCGTCAAGAGGTGATCAATTCCAGGATCAAGGCCAACTTCATTGACAAATGAAAGCCCTTTATCAACGGCTTGATCATTTAAGACCACCATCTCATCATTTAAATAACTTGAAGTCACCAAATGACATTTTTCATCAAGGGCAATGTGCGCCACTTGAACATGGAAAGTGGCGGGTAACATCGAAATAATGATATCGCCATTATTTAACGTATCGCGAAAGTTTTTTAGCGATGCTTCATCAGCGAGGTTTAATTGCTTAACGTTTAATGTTGCGTCAGCGCTCACTTCTTTTTGTAATTCATGCGCTCTATCTAGTACCATATCCCATACTGTTGCCTCATTCCATTTGTTGGCAAGGGATACAAGACCAGGACCAGATGCTAATCCTGCACCAATCCAATGAATAGAAGGTTTTTCTGATGACATTTTTATCTCTTTATATTAATAAATTAGCTGTTTTTCATTTTAGCGACAGCTTCATCAAAGCTGGCTTTCGCCGAGACCCAGGCTTGCGCATTTTCGCGGCCATTTAATTTTTTAAGTTCCGGAAGCATTAGACCGGCGAATTCTTCACTGGATTCGCGCGGTAACAATGACGGAAGATTATCAATGGCAATAAGATCAATTGATTTACCATCTTCACCATTCACAACCAAATAAGGTTCGTCCCAGCTGGTCGGTTCATTATAAATGGGAATGGGATTAAAGTCGCTAAAGGGGTCGCAGGACACATCCGTCACAATGGAAAATCTAGTTCCTGCTTTGATGTCTTCTTTGCGAATGAATGGTGGCTGCTTGCTCTTTATAAACGCGCAATTGATCATTATGTCATGATCCATTAATGCTTCTCGGTCTAGGTTCGTTGTCTCTTCTCGGTCCCATTTTGTGATGATCGCGCCGTGACGTTCAAATATGTCCGATGCACCTGTACCACACCGTCCACCCGCACCAATAATAAGCACTTTTGGTTTTTTCGCGCCTTCGCCTAGCTTCTCAATAGTTTCATCAAGGATATCGGCATCTTCAAATGGGGTTAGTGATTGATTTAAATAATCACCATTACCAGCTTCTTTACTATTCCAATGAAGAAGCGCAAGCGCCGCTCCCATATATCCAGCACGGTAACCAAAGGCAACATAACGTATTCCATTTTCACGTGTCATATATTCAATATCAAGAAGGTCTGCACCGCCTTTGTCAAAACGCGTTAGCATCTCTTTCCAGCCTGCTTGTTCTTTATAGGCATGTGCAAAGAAAATATGAGGGTTTTTTATAACTTCCGGATCATCCGGTAATTCTTTTAACCCAAGAATAATGGCGTTCTCAGGTGGGTTTTTCCAACCATCGGGATCAACCATTTCACAGCCGGCAGCCTCATATTCGCCATCTTTAATGATGCGGTTTTGTGATCTTTCAACAATGACTTGATAGCCGTCATCAAGAAGCTCTTTTGCGCCTTTCGGTAATAATGGCGTACGACGTTCCGTTTTTCGAAATTCACTACGCAACCAAATGATATCTTTTCCCATAACTTTTCCCACCTACTTAATTTGTGAATGACTACTTAATAATGCCTAATTATACACATGTAAAGCGTAGTGAACATGTAACTCTGAAATATTAAATAGATTATTTTTTCATCAATTTAGTGAAAAAATGAAGACTAATAATGGATTTTTTTATTGAGTTGAATTTTGGTCTGCCATCGTTCCCCTTTATAATAACTGTTATGGGTGTGTTTTGAAGAAGGAGAATTAATATTCGTTGTCATATCGTTGTTTGTTTGATCTGAAGTACGGGTAATAACCGCTGCTTGTATCTGCACCATCTTCATCAAAGTCTAATACTTCAAAATCATCATCGTCTTCAATTTCTTCATCGTCCTCAAAATCTAAATCTTCGTCGAAATCCAAATCTTCGTCGAAATCCAAATCATCTTCTGGGTCATAATCGACATCGCTGAGATGATAGTTTGATAACTTTAAATGACGCTCATTTTGCAGGTTTAAAATCATTGCTTTTCTCTCAAAATTTAAACAATTTTAACTCAATAGTATTTACAATTCTGTATTTGAATATCGAATTTTTTAAATGGTATCTATTGAGAATTTCAATAATATTTCTCTCTTGAAAAATGCAAAAAATATAAGCACTTATTTAAAGGAAAATATTACTTCAATCGCCAGAAAAATAACAATTTAGATATGATTATTTGAAATAAAGTTTTTCAATCATCGCTTTATATTCTTCTGATGTCATGGATTTAACGCCTTTACTATTGCTATCACCAAGAAGTTCTGCTTCGACAGATATATTGTTGTCCGAATTATTAATTGCCGGTATGTCTACTGTTAAAAAGCCGTTTTGCTCAACTTCACTCATGTTAGATCCAATTTTATTG
The DNA here is from genome assembly GCF_965661635.1 of Pseudemcibacter sp. Classification (NCBI taxonomy): domain Bacteria; kingdom Pseudomonadati; phylum Pseudomonadota; class Alphaproteobacteria; order Emcibacterales; family Emcibacteraceae; genus Pseudemcibacter; species Pseudemcibacter sp. The sequence continues at coordinate 5,393 of NZ_CBFIEP010000055.1, forward strand.
TTATCATTTACGGGGGATAATATCCGAAAAATTTAAATTCGAATATTGAATATTTTATGATAATGTTATTTAGAAATTAAATATTAAAAGGATGTAATAATGGACATTCCACAAATTAGAACTTTTATAGCCGTCGCCGATACGGGAAGTTTTATTGCGGCTGCAGAAAAGGTGTTTGTAACACAGTCAACGGTGAGTATTCGTATAAAAAATCTGGAAGAGCAATTGGGTACCACTCTGTTTGAACGTAACAAGCAAGGCGCAAGACTAACAGTTGCGGGTAAACATTTTCTAAAACATGCAATTGCACTGGCTAGAATATGGGACGAAGCCCGTTTATCTGTTGGTTTAGGAGAACAAATGGAAGCGCTTCTGGTCATCGGAGGACAAGTCAGTCTCTGGGATGATTTTTTAATGCGTTTACTACCATGGATGAGAATTCATATGCCGGAAGTGGCAATTAAAACCGAATTGGGATATTCGCCAGACCTCATGCAAAAACTTACCGAGGGGTCATTGGATATTGCCATTATGTATCGCCCTGAGAACAGACCCGGCTTTAAAATAAAACAAATATTTGAAGAAGAACTCGTACTGGTTTCCTCCCTCCCGGATAACACCGAGGTTTTCGATCATGACTATGTTTTTGTTGATTGGGGTCCAGAATTTATCAGTGATCACGCATTGAATTTTCCAGAAATTACGACACCCCGTGTTTCACTTGATATGGGCTCTTTAGGGATCAAATATTTATTACTGACACCTTCGAGCGGCTATTTTCCAAAACGGATTGCTCAGCCTCTAATCGACAACGGTGATATCCGTATTGTTGATTGGGCTCCCAGCTTTAAGTATCCAGCTTACTTGGCCTATTCTGATAATATTGACATCGAATTGATTAAAAATATTCAACAAGGGATAAATGTTATAAAAAAAGAATTCTCTAAACCTTCAAAATGAAACAAGCCGTTTATAAGTACTCAGGATAGATCAATATTGAGTCTTATAGAACGGCTTGTTGTTCCCGTATTTGTCAACTTGCTAATAGTCCTTTATATAGCTGTGAAATGTATGTGCATAATTTGAGCTTTTACGATTAGGACGTTTGCGTTTTGACCGTTTATCGGTCTTTTCTTCGATGAGGTCATAATAATAATCATCATCGAAATCTGAATAGTCGTAGTAATCCAATCCGGAATAGATTTCTTTTTCGCTACTTTTGTTCATTTTAAAATGTTTCATAGTCATTCTCCAAAACAACTTATTTTAAACATGAAAATATTATATCGAAATTTATATATTTGTATAACGATTTTATTTAATGTTTAATATTTAATAAATAAATATTATTTACCTTTAATTAACTGTGATTTATGTCTTTATAACCGCTAAATATATTGCTTTTCCAATAACAACCATAAGAAAATAGAATTGTATTATAAAGGGTGACTAAATTAGATATGCTACTCAAGCTGCTTTGACCTTTGCTCACAATTGATTTAAGGTTTTGAAAAATAGGAGACATCATGAAATTTTTTATCACTGCAGTTATTTTTTATATTGGCTTAATCACAGGGCTTATGGCCGAAGAAATTGAATTTATAGGGATCGATGGTACGACAATTTACGGTGACTATTATGCAGGAAATGATGACGCTCCGCTTATTATGCTACATCATCAGGCAGGATGGAATGCGCGCGGTGAATATAATGACATAACGGCACGGCTGGTCGAAAACGGATATAATGTACTTGCGGTTGATGCCCGTGGGTGTGGTAACCGCGATGATATAAACAATAGAACCTTGGAGGCTCTGGGTATTGAACGTTTACCATTTTGTGAGGTTCTTCCTGATGTAATTTCTACCCTTAAATTTGCTAATGAAAAATATCCGAACAGTAAGAAAATCCTTTGGGGGAGCAGTTATAGTGCGGCCCTCGTCCTTAAAGTCGCCGCAAGTGAAGCGGGTGATGTTTTAGCGGTGCGTTCATTTTCCCCGGCAGAAGGTGAATTTATGGGAAATTGCCAACCAAGCGACCAAGCAGGGAAAATATCGGTGCCTGTTATGATTTTACGTCCCGCTTCTGAACTTAAAAATGAAACGAACATTGCACAATTTGAACTTTTTAAAGCTTCCGGCTACACAATGCATGTGGCCGAAAATGGTGTTCATGGCTCATCTATGTTGGTTACGGATAGAACGAAACATAATACGGACGCAGAATGGGCAGCCGTACTTTCATTTCTTGAGAACGTCTCAAAATAACGGACTTTCCTCGCTTGTTAAAATGCGGATGCTCACTATATAATCTATAGACGTCATTTCATTTTTTCGTACGAGGTTAATTTATTGCAAATCCCCTTTGATAATTCATATGCGCGGTTGCCGGAAAATTTTTTTAAAAAAGTGAACCCAAGTGCGCCACCAGAGCCAACCTTAATAAGGGTCAACACTGAATTAGCCGATATCATGGGCATTGATGTCGATTGGCTACAATCAAAAGAGGGATTGGCAATGCTTTCGGGGCAGGCTTTGCCGAAAGGATCAGACCCCATTGCGATGGCCTATGCGGGGCATCAATTCGGTGGATGGTCACCAAAACTTGGTGACGGCAGGGCGCTTTTAATCGGTGAGGTCATTGGCAATGATGGTATCCGCCGCGATATTCAATTAAAGGGATCAGGACATACGCCTTTCTCACGCAGTGGTGACGGTAAATCGGCGCTTGGGCCGGTATTACGTGAATATATTGTCAGTGAGGCGATGGCAGTACTTGGTGTACCAACCACACGCGCGCTTGCTGCCGTAACCACTGGCGAAAATGTCGTAAGAAACACACTTGAGCCAGGGGGCGTTTTTACCCGTATCGCGCAAAGTCATGTTCGTATTGGAACATTTCAATATTTCTATGCACGCCAAGATAATGGCTCGTTAAAAATATTGGCGGATTATGTGATTGAACGCCATTACCCCGATGCGTTAAATGCGGCGAACCCCTATGCAGAGCTGCTAAAACTTATCGCCGCACGGCAGGCCGAACTCATTGCCAAATGGATGTCATTTGGTTTCATTCATGGTGTCATGAATACGGATAATGTGCAAATCGCGGGTGAAACAATTGATTATGGCCCTTGTGCTTTTATGGATGACTTTCATCCGCATAAAGTCTTCAGTTCGATTGATCAATATGGACGTTATGCCTGGGGTAAACAGTCCGAAATTGGCCA
>NZ_CBFIEP010000056.1:0-33663 GCF_965661635.1 Pseudemcibacter sp.
AAGCCAATACTTTGTTTGAACCTCGCAGCGTTTAATGTGAAATTTAGAGGGTAAATATCCTCAATTTTACAAGTTATGATATTTTCCTCACTCACACCGCCTCTTGAGGAGGCGGTGTGAGTGAGGAGTATTAATATCAGGATATTTAGCCTTATAAAATCAAACTATTTACTATCTTTTCATTATTTTGATTAATTGGATCTATACTCACCTTCTTATCAAACCTTCATTCATTGAGAATAAAATCGTCTGAGGAGATGATATAAATAAGTCTCAATTCATTAATGGATGGATAATTAGCTCTTTACTTTTGTTCTATATTTGTTCTAATTGACAAATGCTTGATTCTTTATCTTATATTGGACTGATAAAACCCAACCTTTCTATCTCATTGCCACTTGCACCTAGCAAAGTTCAATGTGGCTTTCCCAGTGCCGCAGAAGATTGGCTTGAAGATAAACTTGACCTGAATGAAAAGCTTATTAAAAGCCCACCCTCAACATTCTTATTCAGAGTAGAAGGGCAAAGCATGATTGGTGCAGGAATTAATGACGGTGATTTGCTTGTTGTAGATCGTGGGGTAACTCCTTCACACGGGAAGGTAGTTGTCGCATTAGTTTCTGGTGATATGACTGTGAAGAGATTGAATCTTAAAAGCAATCCTCCTCAACTAGATGCTGCAAACCCATCTTTCAAATCCATTACTGAAGAGTTCGAGATCTGGGGTACAGTTACCGCTTCTATTACAGAGTTATAAATTATGTTTGCTTTAGTAGATTGTAATAGCTTTTACGCTTCTTGTGAGCGTGTATTCCGACCAGACCTTAAAGGTAAACCTGTTGTCGTATTATCCAATAATGATGGCTGTCTCATTGCTCTTTCAAATGAAGCAAAAGCATTAGGTTATAAAATGGGGGATGTCTTCTTTAAAAATCGCGATAAATTACAAGTACAAGGAGTAGCGGTCTTCTCAAGTAATTACGCTTTATACGGTGATTTATCTGAAAGAGTAATGAAAGTACTGGCAACATATACCCCTGATCTTGAAGTTTATAGTATTGACGAAGCATTTCTTTCCTTAAAAGGTTTTAATGGTTTAACTGAAAAGGGTATTCAAATTAAACAGGACGTGGAACGTCTAACGGGTGTGCCTGTCAGTGTAGGCATTGCCCCGACGAAAACGCTGGCAAAGCTTGCCAACCATGTTGCGAAACGGTTTGAAGGCCAATGTGGTTCTTACTTTATGAAATCACCTGACATGGAAATCCTTAAGCAAATTCCCGTAAACAAAGTATGGGGTATAGGTAGAAAACTTACTGAACATCTGGAAGCGTTTGGCGTAAAGTCAGCTTATGACTTATCAAGGCTGGAACCCAGAGCCGCTAGGAAACGATTTAGTGTGGTTGCTGAAAAGACTGTCCGTGAATTGAACGGCATTAGTTGCATACCATTAGAAGAAATTCCTCCTCATCCACAGAATATTATCGTCAGCCGAGGCTTTAAAAGGCGCATTAAATCAAAACAAGAAATGATTGAAGCCGTTTCATTCTATGCAAATAGAGCTGCTGAGAAAGCGAGGCTAAAGAAAGTATATGCGTATCGTGTTCACGTCTTCATTCGAACAGACCCATATGGAGATAAAGACAAAAGTTATTCTGCAAGTCATTCAACAATTTTTGATGAAGCACGTAATGATGGAGGAACAATCATTAATGCTGCTCTTCAAGCTTTCAACTCAATTTACAAACCAAATTATAGCTATCAAAAGGCAGGAGTAATGCTGACAGGTTTATTATATGAAGACGAGCGTCAGATATCTTTCTTCGGAGGAGGACAGACTGATAAAGTAAACCAGCTTATGAAAACAATTGATAAGATAAACAAACAGCATGGACGGGAAATGATACGTCCCGCTGTCGCTGGAACAAATAAGACTTGGTTCATGGCAAGAAATATATTAAGTCCGAGATACACCACTAAATGGTCTGAACTGAGAAAAATAAGTAGGTAGTAATAAACTAATTTATGATAAAAAAATTATATCCTCTTATATTTGACAATCAACTATAGATAATACCATATCGTTTAAATCCAATTTTGGAAAAAGGTTGAGGCCAGTTCTTAGCTCAATTTCCGATAATGGCTCTACCAGCTCACATTCATCGGTTCCACGCACTTCTTCTTGTTCCATGATAAAGCCAACAATAGCTCGCCAAGAATGGCGGTCAAATGGTGTTTTAATTCAACCAGTTGTCTGTTATTAAAGAAACTATATGCTCCATAACAGGGTCAATATTGTTAAAATATTGTTCAGAGGTAAGTCCAACTGGGATATCGGGTGCGATCCATTGTCGAGTATCGGTTGGGCTTGAATCCTGCCAGTAAATGTTAGAGATGCTTGCAAAAATTTTACTCCACGGGAATATTACACTTGTTTCCTCTCCAACAAAATTAGGGCTTGATGAACTTGGTTCCCCTACAAAGATTGCATCAGTTAATAACTCAACTCTGTTTATGAAGTTTTGAGCTGCTGAGAAGGTGTTTTTACTGGTAATAACATATATGTTGGTGTCATTTTCATTGTCAAATAGCACCAAGTTGTTTAGCAATTGTTTTAGCAAGCCATTATTGCCGCCATTATTGTGTCGAACATCAACTATAAGATTTTTGGATCTAGTGGATAAAAGGGCATTTAATAACTGATTTGAAAATCTATTAAGTGTATCTTCTTCTCCGTTATCTCTTACCTGATTAAATTGAAAATATATACCGTTAATTTTAGGCATTATTTCAAACCAATAATTGTCATCAACACGCTGTAAATATAAAGGAGCAATAGCATTATTTGATGTTAAAGGTCTTAATTTTCGAGGAAATGTAAAGCGTGTAGAGTTTCCACCTTTAAGAAGAATATTTCTTACCTCACCTGCTGGTGTTTCTATTCCTAATGTAATAGTTTGCCCGTCTAAGCTTGCTCCAATGGCCTTTAAAAAGCCAAAGTCCCTTAAGTAAAATTGGGCACCTAACCATCTAATTGTCACAGGATTATCTACACCTCTGTAATCAAGTAATCGATTAAATGCCTGCTTAGGTGCAACTTCTCCTAGACTAATTACTCGACTACCAATTAAATGCTGTAAATTTTCAGTTGCATCAACGATAAATAAACCATCGTCGAAATCATAAAACTTTAGAGGGAGGGTTCTATTAATATACGTTCCCTGAGATTCTTCTGTTGGTCCATAAACGACGCTATGACCATCACCTAAAATAGCCATTAGCTTGTTGAACTCCATTAAAAGTTCTTGGTCTGATAATTGCGGTATGCAGTTATATAAGTTTTTAACAGCTGATTGAAACTCATTAGAAGTTGATGGTTTTTCAGGGGAGCCATGGAGCCTTTGGGCTTCCTGGTTAAAAAACGCTAGGTCTGCTCTCCAGCCTGCAACTCTATCTAGGTGAGGTGATACATGCCCTGATAATTTTATGAAGCGTGGGTTTTCTTTTAGTTCAGCAAATAAAGGGTCAGTAAATAAACCTGTTCTATTTTCATATTTTTCATCTATTGCTTTTTCAAGCCAGATTAATGCTTGTTCTTTATTTCCCGACTGTATGCAAGCAGCAGCCATACCATAAGAAAAACTTGTCCCTAGATTGTGTCCGATGGTATCTCATGTATTTCCAATCTGTATGGCTTCTTTCCATAGAGATAACTCTAAATTGATTTCCCATAGCCGACTTAATATTTCATTATTTCCAGGAGCAATCATTGCTAACGAACCAAAATAATCTTTGGCTTCATTAATGTTCCCTTCTGCAAGAGCAGTATTAGCACGTTTACGTATCTGAAAAATATTTTGATTATTAATATCTTGAGCGTTGGTAACTGTATTAACTAATAATGAGCTAACTATTATTAATCTATAAAATTTATTTCTTATACGAATGGCCATTTTTTCCTTTAAATAGATTTTTGTCTCGTCATATACAGCAGTGTCCGTCATCAAATGATTTGAAAATCAATAGCCGTATTTTATAAGGAGGTTTTGATCTCCGATTGTTTTTAATATTAAGCGACGAGCTTGCGATCTTGCAAGCGTCTTTTTAATCTTTAAAAAAGGTATACAATCAACCCCTCAAACTCCACCCAGAATTAACAAAATCCCTCTCCGGCAGCAATACGCCATACAAACGCATACCTATAAATAACTCGCCAAGAATGACGGTCAAATGGTGTCTTAATTCAGTGATTAATTGGAGTAATTGGATCACATGACGGATAAAAAAGGGTACAAACTTTTTAGGGGTGACTTCCGTACTTATCATATTCAAACAACTGGCGAAACATGCCTGTATGATGTCCCTGCAAATCAACTTAGGTTTCTCAGCCAATACAGGAACAAGCGAGTGCGCCTAATTTGTTTTGGTTATGTAAACCAATATGCTCCCCGTTGGTTTAAAGTTGGTATTGTACCTAAAGAACCAAAAGTCCAAAATGTCGTGCGCCTGACTACAAGAAACAGGCCAACTTTAGTTCCTAAGAAAATATTCTGGGGAGGATAACTTCTCAGACAATTAGGTAATTAAGCGATGAATTATCCGCTCTCTCATGAACAAAATTGCTACCTCTCTTATGCAAATACTTTAAATGGTCTCATAGGCTTTGTGGGGGGAACAGTTATGGATACAAAATGGAAATTACTCGATCAAAACGCCGGTAATGGCACGGATAAATATAGTCTCTGCCAGGCTGAGTTCTATCAACTTTATGCTTACGGACAAAAATATATGAACGGTAAAGGAGATATGATTTTTTATTTTTCCAAAATATGAAAGATTCACTGAACCACTATCGGTATTCGATTATGGGGCTGGCTTAAGGCTTTGGGTCGCGCCCTTTGACTTGAAACGTGCTATTCGATCTTTCAATACAATGCAGAAAGTCGTTTCTAATCATATTGAGCAGCGTATTACAGCCTTAACCGCACTCAGTCATGATATTCGCACGCCCTTAACTTCCTTAAGAATAAAAGCAGAGCTTATCGATGAAAGTTCATTAAAAGATGGAATAATTTCATCCGTGGAAAAAATGGAAAATCTTACGAGCTCTGTTATAGATTTCCTCAAGGGCAGTGATACCCTTATTCAGAAAAAACAAACCGACCTTAAAAAGCTAATTGAAACTGAATGCATCGAACGTCAAGAACTAGGTAATCCTGTTATTATAAATGCTTTGGATGATATAATTGTAAATTGTGACCCTGACGCCATCAATCGTGCCTTGCAAAATTTAATTGATAACGCGCTCAAATATGGCAAGAGCGCAACTATATCACTTTCTCATGATGACGATATGGCAGATATCATCGTCGAAGACAACGGTGAAGGGATTGATAAAAAACAGTTATCAAAAGTGCTCGAGCCATTTGAAAGGGTTGGCAAAGAGCGCGATAGTGAAAAAGGTGGATTTGGTCTTGGTCTTTCCATTGTCAATGATATAGCAAAAGCCCATAACGGAGCCATTCAACCTAAAAATAAAATTGGTGGCGGCATTAGGGCAAGTTTAAAGATTGCATTAAAATAATTTTTATCTAAGCCCTAACCTCCCCCTTTTACACTCATTCAAATTGCTATACAGAACTAAATTTCCTATATTGTTTTTATCTTCACAATATCAAAGGCAAAAATGGCAGGTAACTTTTCAATTTTAGACTGGGGTCTTGTGGGGCTATATCTCATAATCCTTTTTTTAGTCGGATTATATTATTCTAGCAAAAAGAACCTAACGACACGTGATTATTTTCTTGGTAGCAACACTATGACCCCTTGGGTTGTGGCTATTTCAGTTATTGCGACAACCCAATCTGCGGCAACTTTTCTTGGTGGGCCAGACCAAGGATATCGCGGGGATTATACTTACCTCGCAGCGACTATGGCGTCCGTCATCGCTGCCATATTTGTGGCCAAAGTTTTAATACCCCGGTTTTATGCCTTAAATGCAACCACCGTATATGAATACCTTGGCGATCGATATGGTCAAGATGCGATGAAAGCGGCAGGCGCTATGTATATTATTGGTCGTTTTTTTGCCAGTGGCGCGCGCCTCTATCTAGCGGCCATTGCCGTATCAATGATTTTATTTTCCACCATAAATGCCGGCAACATAATGATGTCATCCTTCATTATGGTCATGATTGGATTTATTGTCACATTCCTTGGCGGGATAAGATCAATCATATGGACTGATTTGTTGCAATTTTGCATGTATATTTTCTCTGCGGTCGCTATTTTATACTTTTTAATGACCACTATTCCTCTTAACACTCAAGAAATTTTTAATGCGTTAAAAAGCACCCCTGAAGGTGTGAATAAACTCCTTCTATTTAACTTTGACATAGACTTTCGTGCCCCCTATTCCATGATTTCTATTTTCACGGGCCTGACGCTACTTTTCATTGCGAGCTTTGGGCTGGATCAAGATATTTCCCAAAGGCTTCTGACTTGCAAAGAGGATAACGAAGGTGGGAAAGCACTTATTATTTCAACGATTATGGCAATTCCGATCATCTGGTTATTCATAACGATCGGTCAGATGCTTTATGTCTTTTATGAACGTCCCGATTTAATGGGAAATCAATTAGATATGAAAGCTGCAGCCTTTGAAGGCGAGCAAGTGACCATTTTTATGTATTATATCTTAACGGAGTTGCCCACAGGATTAAAAGGGGTCGTTACAGTAGGCGTCATAGCCGCTGCCATTTCAACCATAAATTCTGGCCTTAATTCGATGGCTTCTGTTTTGGTGCAAGACTTCTATCGTCCATGGAAGCTTAAAAAAGAAACAAAGCCAGAGACACATTTTGTCCAAGCAGGACAAGTCGGAATGGGTATTGTCGGAATGATCCTTTTTGCCATGTCAGTCCTTTGTTATTACTGGCAACAATACTCTGGTTTGCCGCTAATTGACTTTGCACTTTCTTTAATGGTTTTTGCTTACTCAGGATTAATCGGTGTTTATTTTACGGCTATTTTTACTGATAGAGGGTCAACACGTTCCGTTATCTCTGCTCTTCTGGTTGGTTTTTTATGCACTCTTATTCAACAAAAATACTTTGTTGAAATGCTCTCACTTCCCGACTTTTTAGGATCAATAGCGTTTACATGGCAGTTATGCATTGGTAGCTTCGTATCTTTCCTTGTGTGTGTTGTAGGGAAAAAAAGAAGTAACAGCTGATCATTCATGTTATGTCAAAAATTTGTTATACTATAACAAATGTTTGACAGATTTCCACTCTGCTGTTATGTTCCGCTCACCAAACGGGGAACATATGAGAGGAAGAAAAATATGATACGATTATTTGATTTGGATTGGTATCTGGAAAATATAAGAATTCTTGGTGTCATTGCCATTTTGATTGGCGTAGGTACTTGGGTGATGGATCTTACAGGCGCAGTATATATCTGCCCATTTTGTCGTGCACAAAGAACAGTTATTCTAATTTTAGGTATCTTTATGACAACGCCAGGCGCGAGCCACTTTATTTTAAAATATGCCACAAGCATTTTAGGTGTTTACGGGCTTATCGTTGCAAGTAATCAGCATTTCCGTGGCTGGGTCGCCATTCAAAGAGGCGAAAGAGGCCTTTGGGTAGAAAACTGGTGGATAGATTCCTGGATTCTTTCATTCTTTGCAATTTGCATCATTATTGCACAAGTCTGGATGATATTCTTACGCAAAAAATAAATTATAAAATTTCTAGAACATTTTCGGGAGGGCGGCCAATTCTGGCTTCGCCCTCTTTTATTACTATAGGTCGTTCAATTAGTTTCGGGTTGGCGATCATCCCTTCTATTAACTGGTCACGACTTAAAGTTTCATCATTTAAACCCGCAATTTTATATTCCGCTTCTTTTTTACGCATTAACTCTCTTGGCTCCAAGCCTAGGATATTGAGCAATTGATCCAATTCTGCAAAAGTTGGGACATCTTTCAAATACTCCCGAATGACAGGCGAGACACCATTTTCTTCTAATAGAGCCAGTGTCTGGCGAGATTTACTGCAGCGTGGATTATGAAAAATTTTCACGGTCATTGAATGTATCCTGATATTAAATGGTTTTCTTTTTATAAGCACCCTTCCCCCTTAAAGACAACAATAAAAAATCATTATATTTAGGTTAATAAGAATGATTATCATCATTGTTGACAATCATTCTTAATTGCATATAATAAGAATCAGTTAATTGGAGACACTGAAATGTATATTTGTGTATGCAACGGATTAAATGAGAATACGGTTCGTGAAGCTGCCCGTAAAAATAAAGGCAATCAAAGTGCCGTTAAAATATACCAAACACTTGGTGTAAAGCCACAATGCGGCATGTGTCTATGTGATGCGCAAAATATTTGCGATAACGAGCGAGAAGATAATCGCGTCTCTTAACATTCTACCTAAGAATGATTTTCACATTTATAATCAATAACTTATCTTTCTTTTCGTTGACTTAGTCTGCCACTCCTATTAAACTTGCGTTCAGACTTCAAACATATCAGGAGCACAGTATGAAGGGTGATAAAAAAGTTATTGATTTCCTCAATAAAGTCCTAAAAAACGAACTAACCGCGATAAACCAGTATTTTTTACATAGCAGAATGCTTGGTGATTGGGGGTTTGAGGCCCTTGAGAAGCATGAATATAAAGAATCAATCGAAGAAATGGTACATGCGGATGACCTTATTAAACGTATTTTATTCTTAGAAGGCTTTCCGGGCCTTCAACAATTGGGCCGTTTACGTATCGGTGAGAATGTAACAGAAATATTTAAAGGCGACCTTGCACTAGAACATGATGCACATGTTGATTTAAAAGAAGCCATTGCTCATTGCGAAGAAGTGCGTGATTATGTTTCACGAGATCTTTTTGAGAAAATCCTTAATGATGAAGAAGAACATATCGATTGGTTAGAAACTAATCTCGCTCTTATCGATAAGGTCGGCGAGCAGAATTACCTGCAATCTCAAATGGGAAGTGCGGAAGGCTAATCTACCTTTATTTATGATCAATACCGATGGCTTCAGTAATATTACTGAGGCCATCTTTTTTTAGAAGCGCTATTAATTCACGATTAATAGTCGTGGCAAGACCAGGGCCATGATAGACAAGTGCTGAATATAACTGAACCAATGAGGCACCAGCTTTTATTTTCGCATAAGCCTCTTTCCCACTGCTGATACCGCCTACTCCAATCAAAGGGATTTTGCCTTTGGTAAGTTTATACATGTCAGATAAAACCTTAGTTGATAAATCGAACAAAGGTGCACCACTCAACCCACCAGCTTCTTCTTTTAATTCTGACTTCAGATCGTCGCGTGACAATGTCGTATTACTAACTATTAAGCCATCCATTTCATGCTTTAATATTATATCAGCTATATCTTCACACTCTGAACCATCTAAATCAGGTGCAATTTTTAAAATTAAAGGTGGCTTTTTATCTAAATCCGCCTTTTCTCTGACGGTCTTTAATTTGCTGAGCAATTCATCCAACGCTTCTTTACCCTGAAGTTTTCGTAGCCCCGGTGTATTGGGAGATGAGATGTTAATTGTAAAATAATCCGCAAGTCCGAGTACTTTTTCTAATCCAATCACGTAGTCATTTATCGGGTCATCACTTAATTTATTAGCGCCTATATTAGCGCCCACAATTCCATCACTTATTTTTCGATGTTTTAATTGATCGATATAATAAGCCAAACCCTTATTATTAAATCCTAAGCGATTAATAACGGCATCATCTTCGGGTAATCTAAATATGCGTGGTTTATCATTTCCTGGTTGCGCAAGTGGGGTAACGGTACCTGTTTCAACAAAACCAAACCCTTGTGAAAGCATTGGTCTATAAACTTCAGCGTTTTTATCAAAGCCCGCAGCCAATCCCACGGGGTTTGGAAAATTTAGGCCCCATAAGGTCTGGCTTAATATTCTGCTTCTTGGATCCGATAAAGGCGGAACTATGCCAGCTTTCAATGCCGCTATGGCTAAGCTATGTGCTTGCTCTGGTGAGAACATAAATAAAAACGGTTTTGCTAAACCATATAAATTCATCATTTTTCCTTTACTGAAACAATCATCGATTATCAGGAATTTCAGTGACTTTTATAACAGCATCTAAATTCAGTTCATCATATAAATGAGGAAATTTTTCACCATTTCGCGATATCTCCCATTTTAAAGCACCTTCTTTTAATAACGTCATATCAACGTCTAATAATAATAACCCTTTTTGTGATGCAAAGTGCTTCTTTAATGTTTCTTCGACCTGGTCTTTACTTGAAAAATGAATAAACCCATCTCTTAAATCATCTCTTGAGCCTTTATAACTTCCCAGCCGATTTGCTTCGTTCCATTCATCTGATGAACAAATTTTATATATTATATTTTCCAATTTTAGTATCTCTCATAAAAAAGCATGCCTTATCATAAAGAAAAAGCATGCTGATAATATATAATAGTTTTAATAATTTAACTTTCGTCTGAACCGATAGCTGAACTACCAACGGCTTTCACCATTTCAAATATTTTCTTTCTCACTGAAGGGTCAGTAATTTTATAATAGGCCCGCACTAATTCTAAAGTCTCTCTTCGTGATAATTTATCAACTTCAAAAACTTGCTTATTACCTTCGGCCATTCCATCGGCTTTTTGTGTGGTGTCCGTTGTCATTTCATCAAAGAAAAATGATACAGGAACATCTAATATTTTCGAAAGTTGAAACAAACGACTAGAACCTATTCGGTTAGCACCGCGTTCATATTTCTGAACTTGTTGAAAAGTTAATCCGAGCGCTTTACCCAACTTTTCCTGACTCATACCTAGCAATGTTCTTCTCAAACGCACTCGGGCACCTACGTGAATGTCTACTGGATCAGGTGATGATTTAACCATGCTCATAATAAAAATACCTTATTCATTTTGAATTTACTGATTACTCTGCAGCCTATACAGGGCTGACCACCCAAAAGTATGTTTTCTATTTAGTGTTACTCTGTTTTGACGTCAAGCTTTATCTTTCTGTGGGTGCCTTCTTCGTAATAGCACAATGTTTGCGATAATAAGTGTAACACCTATACAAGTAAAAATCCACTCCTTCAAAAACGAATAGAGTGTTCTTTCTAATAGCTTCTGCGGCAAAGCGCCTTCAACAACACCACGCTTATTTAATCCTATTTGATCAACGATACGCCCATAAGGATCAATTATCGCCGAAATTCCTGTGCTCGCCGATCTAACCAGTGGTAATCCCTCTTCAATAGCGCGTACCCGGGTTTGTAATACGTGTTGATATGGACCTGTGCTTTCACCATACCAAGCGTCATTAGTAATATTTAATAACCAATCGGGCCTATTTTCCGGGTCTGTAACCTGTCCTGGAAAAATTATTTCATAACAAATTAAAACACCAACTGAGGGCATCCCATCTATATTTAAAGTCTTAATCCCCTCCCCATGTGAAAACCCTTGGCCACCAGTAAACATTTTATCAAGCCCAAGAGGTATCATAATATTTGTGATAAAAGATGGAATATATTCACCAAAGGGAACCAAATGACTTTTGTCATAAATCCCTTCAATATTACCTTCTTTATTAATCGCAATAAGGGAATTAAAGATCCTCGTTTGATCAGGATCTCTTTGTCGCCTCGGAAAACCTGTTAAAAGGATATCCTCTTCATTTAGGATGCTTGACATTACATCACGGCGGAGCGGCTCTTCAGAAATTGAATATATAACGGCCGTCTCAGGCCAAATAATAATGTCTTTATTTTCAGCTTTATTATCATCACTCATATCCATATGAGTGATGAGATTTTTGCTCCAGTTCTCATATGGCCATTTATCTTTTTGCTGAATATTAGCCTGAACCACTTTTAAATTAACTTGTTCAACATATTCAATTGTTTCTGGCAAGCGGCTTGATCCGAACGAATATAACCCAATGATGCCCAAAATCACTACGGGGGCGGATATAATACGCCAACGATTAACCAGCGCGAAAAATGCCAGAATACTTAATATTAAAGTTATGAGACCAAGACCATATATGCCCCAAATTGCCGTTGATTGAAGCATAATATCGGAGAAACCCCATATATATCCCATTAAATTCCAAGGGAACCCTGTAAATAACATTCCTCGGAGCCACTCAGAAAATGACCAAAGCACAATAAAACTGATTGAAATATTTAAAAGATTTTTACTTACCGTATGATTTCGATGAATATATTTAAGCACATAAGCAACCAACCCAGGAAAAAGTGAAAGATATATTGCGATAAATGTAACCATAATAGGTCCAACCCAATTGGGTATATCAGCTTCAACAATGACGCTATTACCTATCCAATAAAGGCCGGCAAAAAAATGACCAAAACCAAATGCAAAGCCTTTGTAAAAAGCATATTTAGGTTGGTCACTGATGATCGACATCAGCATAAATAAAGGATAACAAACAATCAAAAATGGAAATATATAAAAAGGGGCGAAAGAAAGTGCCGAAAGTGCACCTAATAGAATCATAAGTAATATTTTATTGCGGAAAGTCAGCTTTCCCAAATATTGAATAATATTCTCAAGGTTGAGTTTCGACATAGTCATAATTGTTATTTTCGTCTAACCAGAATATATTTTATATGTCTATTATCGCCTTCAATGATCTCAAAATTAATACCGTTATCATGGGCAACAACATCCCCTTTTTGCGGAATATGTCCGGCTAATGTAAATACTAACCCACCAAGAGTATCCACATCGTCGTCTTGGTCATCACTTAGAAAATCTAATCCTAATAAATCTTCTAATTCATTAATCGGTAGTCTTGCATCAACGTGAAGGTTTCCGTCAGGTAATTCACGCATCAATACGCCTTCCGCAATATCATGTTCGTCTTCGATATCACCAACAATTTGTTCAACCAAATCTTCAATTGTAACTAGACCATCCGTACCACCATATTCGTCAACAACAAGCGCCATATGAATATGCGTTTTTTGCATTTTAGTAAGCAAATCGATTAGCTTCATTGACGGTGGCACAAAAAGAATAGGCCTTTGAATTGATTTAACTGAACGGAATTTATCACCATCTTTATTCTTAGCAAAAACCCGAAAAGCATCCTTAATATGAACCATCGCTATGACTTCGTCTAAAGTATCGCGGTACACTGGCAGACGTGATGTGCTCGCGTCCACAAAAATATTCATCATATCATCAAAGGTTGCATTTTCTTCAAGCGCGACAATATCGGCACGCGGAACCATGACGTCATCTACTCTCATATCACCAAAGGATAGAGTATTCATAATAATAGATCGCTCTTCTTCGCCAAGCGTTCCTTCATCGGCCTCAATTTCTTCGATTACTTCTTCAAGGCTCACTTTAAGTTCATGATCAATATTAGAACGATTGAATAATTTTTTGAAGTTGTTCCAAAATCCATTTTCCGATTTTGAGGTCTCTTCTGGTTGTGATGTTGTCATCAGCTAACAATTAAGCCTTTCTTATCAATTTATCTTAAATACTATTTCATGCAGCATAAGGATCGTCAATACCGAGATTTTTTAAAAGTGAGGTTTCTAGTGCCTCCATTATCTCTGCATCATCATCATTTACGTGATCATACCCTAGCAAATGTAAAATACCGTGTATAATCAGATGCCGAAAATGATTTGATAAAGATATAGAAGCTTCCTGCGATTCTTTATTCATCGTTTCATATGCAATATAAATTTCCCCAAGAGAAAAAGGTCTATTCTTAGGTTTATTGCTATTCTTGAGATAATTATTGATTTCCTCTTCATCTAAACCACAAAAAGAAAGTACGTTAGTCGCCTTATCTTTCTCTCTATAATCATGATTTAATTGATGAATAAGATCATCTGAGCAGAGCACTACACTCACTTCGATATGAGAAAAATTAGATAGAGCACGCCCTTCTGAAACATGTTTAGTTATTTCAGCAATACAATTCTCTATTAAATTTTGATAATTTGGTAATTCTTGCGTCCAATCTTCACAATCAATTGATATATCTAATTGAACGTTATTTATTGACGCCATTAGCTTTTATGACTTTCTTTATCATCATATGCTTTAACAATCTTTCCGACTAATTTATGTCGAACCACATCGCTTGAATCAAAATGAATAAATGCGATATCTCGAATTTTACCGAGGGTATCCAGCGCATCTTTAAGTCCAGATTTACTACCGTCCGGTAAGTCAACTTGCGAAGGGTCACCACAAACTACCATATGACAATTTTGCCCAAAGCGTGTCAAAAACATCTTCATCTGCATTGGAGTTGTGTTTTGTGCTTCATCTAAAATAACAAAAGCATCCGACAAAGTACGACCACGCATAAACGCCAGTGGCGCAACTTCAATTTCTCCACGTTCTAATCGTTTTTCTGTTTGCTCCATAGAGATCATTTGACCTAGCGCATCATATAATGGTCTTAAATATGGATCGACTTTTTCTTTTAAGTCTCCCGGTAAAAATCCTAATTTCTCTCCAGCTTCTACGGCTGGTCTTGAAAGAATGATACGTTCCACTTTACCTTCTAAAAGATGTGAAACGGCCATGGCCACCGCCAAGAATGTTTTTCCGGTCCCCGCTGGTCCTAAACCAAAGGTCATATCTTTTTTTCTTAAGGCTTCGATATATTTTGATTGATTGGCTGAGCGCGGACGAATAGTCGTTTTTCGTGTGCGTATCACATTATCATCATTAAGCAATTCATCTCGCGGATTAACTTCACGAAGTGTTGGGCTATCCAACATCCCGACGAGCCTAATAGCGCCGTCAACATCTTCAATAGTAACTTCACCGCCCTCTTCAAGTCTTTGATATAGACTTAAAAGCACATCTCTAGATAAATTACATGCTTCTTCAGGACCTTCAATTGATAATAAATTACCCTTGCCAGATAGTTCGCAGCCAAATTCATGCTCTATGCGTGCAAGATTGACATTATGTTCACCGTATAATGAGGGTAGGAGTATATTATCTTCAAACTCTAAAACGCCGGATGTATAATTTTCAGTTGATTTTTGCTTCATTGAATAAATTTTACCTAAAAAAATTAAGCAAGTATACCTTCAATATAAAAAGTATTTGCCCCATTAATTTTAACATCTACAATTTTGCCTTGCAATTCTTCGACTTTATCTGCCCCCACCTTTACTTGAACGGCTTGCATATAAGGACTTCTTCCAAATACGGCATCTTCGGCTTTACCTTTTCCTTCTATCAGAACAGAAAGTGTTTTTCCAATGACACTATTATTAAAATCAGCTTGCTGTTGTTTTAATAAAGCTTGAAGCCTCGACAATCTTTCTGATTTAATATTCTCATCAACCTGATCATCCATTTCTGCAGCGGGTGTTCCAGGGCGTGGACTATATTTAAAACTATAAGCTTGCGCATATTTAACGTCGCGAACAAGTTCCATTGTTTCTTTAAAATCTTCATATGTTTCACCAGGAAAACCAACAATAAAATCACCTGATATAGCAATATCAGGACGTTCTTTTCTTAAATCCCTGATGATGTCTTTATAAGACGCACTATCATGCGTTCTATTCATCGCTTTTAAAATACGGTCTGAGCCTGCCTGCACTGGTAAATGAAGGTATGGCATACATTCTTTTAAATCTCCGTGGACTTTTAACAGCTCGTCCGTCATGTCATGAGGATGCGATGTTGTATAGCGGATGCGTTCAAAGCCGTCTATTTTGGCAAGCCTGCGGATTAATTGTGGTAATCCCCATTCTTCACCATTTTCAGAGACACCGTGAAATGCATTTACATTTTGTCCTAGTAAAGTGACCTCAACAACACCTGCTTTTGCTAACTTCTCGGCATCTTTTACTAGATCTTCAATGGATCTTGAAAATTCAGCACCACGTGTATACGGCACAACACAAAATGTGCAAAATTTATCACACCCTTCTTGTATTGTTAAAAAGGCAGTGGCTTTTTTCTTTACATCTTTCTTGGAAAGCTGATCAAATTTTTCGTCAACGGCTAATCCTGTATCTAAAATACGTGATTTTTCACCTTGAGATTTCAAAGAAAGTGACTGATTTACCATATCCGGTAAATTATGGTAAGTTTGTGGACCAAAAACCATATCAACGACGGGAGCGCGTTTCATAATTTCTGCGCCTTCCGCTTGAGCGACACAGCCCCCAACGGCAAGAACCATTTCTTCTCCGTCTTTTTTCTTTGTGTCTTTCATCTTGCGGATACGACCAATATCAGAATAAACTTTTTCGGCAGCTTTTTCACGAATATGACATGTATTTAATACCACAAGATCCGCATCTTCAGGCGTATCTGTTTCCATATATCCTTCGGGTGCCATAACATCTACCATGCGCTCGGTATCATAAACATTCATTTGGCAGCCATATGTTTTAATATATAATTTTTTCTTTTCCATAAGTCTTAATCATCCATGCGTCTTACACGATTTTCCATATGCTTTTCTATTGTACGTTGACAATATGTAGAGAGTTCTTTTCTTGTTTTAAAAAGATTTCTAGATACAGGTTCATTAAAATGCACCTCGACATCCACATTATTTATTTTAAGAAAATCTTTAAAATGCGGTCCAATTTCCATATCACCATACCAAGCCACATTAGATCTATTCATTCTATTTGCTGGCATGCTGTTTATGCGGCGGTAAATAAGTGTAACGGGCTGGACCATTAGTTCTAACGGTCGTCCTTCTTCATCTGCCTGAGGATGAATGTAATTTTCCGTTACTCCAAATAGAGAACTTTTAAAGGGCAGAACTTTTCCACCATCTGACGTTGTTCCTTCAGGAAACAGTATTAAACTATCACCGTCTTTAATGCGGTCCTGCATTTCTTCACGCTGTAAATGCACTTCACTTCTTTTTTCCCGATCGATAAATATCGTTCTTTGTAATGTTGATAAGTATCCTAGAACTGGCCAATCGATCATATCTCTTTTAGCGACAAAACATCCTTTAATAACGTGTCCCAAAATTATGATATCTAAATAAGATACATGATTAGACACGAATAAAGTTGGTGAGCCTTCTAAGGCGTGCCCGAAGGTTTTTACATTGATATCTAGAGCATTACACATGGATTTATGAACCCAGTGCGGCCACGCTTTATAACCTGGCAATTTTAACTTTTTTAGTAAAATTGTCGGCGGTAAAAGCACACCTAAATAGACTGCAATTTTTAATAGTTTAATATACTTGCGCATTAAAACTCACCAATAAAACAAACACTGTGTAAGATACCCTACACAGTGTCGCCGTCTATAGCATCGAATTAAAAAAATAGCTAACATTCTATTTTTCAAATCATAATCTAATCTTTAATTTTGATACCGTAGAGTTCCATTCTATGATCGACTAATTTATATCCAAGCTTTTTAGCAATCTCAGCCTGAAGCTTTTCTATTTCATCATCAAGGAATTCAATTACTTCGCCACTTTCAATGTCTATCATATGATCATGATGCTCATCCGTTAAGAGTTCATACCGTGATCGACCATCACGAAAATCATGACGTTCTAGTATGTCCGCTTCTTCAAATAATCTGACTGTGCGATAAACGGTCGCAATGCTAATTTGATCATCTATTTCAGTTGATCTTTTATAAACTTCTTCCACATCAGGATGATCATCAGCATCTGAAAGGACGCGCGCAATGACCCGGCGTTGATCTGTCATGCGCATATTCTTTTCAATACATAATCTTTCTATTTCAGATGTCATCTTATTTTCCTGTTATTTTTCATCATTAAGCACGCGATTCATAACAATTGCGTCACTATTTCCACCATGCTTATTATGATAATACCCAGTGCGTCGTCCAATAATATCAAATGAACATTTTTTATAAAGTCCTAATGCGGCAACGTTATATTCACTAACTTCTAAAAATAACCACTTAATCGATTGACGTTGCAGATCTTTTATTACCCATTCTAAAAGTATGGTAGCATACCCATTTTTGCACTCGTTTGGCAATATACAAAATGTTATAATTTCCGCTTCATCCGTAACTTTTCGAATTAAAGCAAAGCCAATTGGCTGCTCATCACGTTTTATGAGATAACACATAGTACCAATAATAGTGAACATTTCTTTAAAAGCATCGGGCGTCCATTCATTCTCGGATAATTTTGAGAATGCTTTTGAATGTAGCTCGCTTATCAAAGCGCAAGCCTCAACATTCATTTTTACTATTTCTATATTTCCCTCATTCATCTTTTATATTAGGCATAATATTTTTTGAAGGTAATTTCGCATCCGGCGCCCTTAAATAGAGCGGTTTAACATGATCGCTATTAGTCTCTCTTTCTTTATAGTTGAGGGCTAATTGAGCTATTATTTCTGCAGTGGGGTTTTGAATTTTAGTGCTAAATTTAATTTCGCTATCAGTTAATATCGCACCTAATAATTCTGCACCGCTCCCGATAATAATTTTAATATTGTCATTAATTTTTTGGGGGATTAATTCAAGGGGAACAGCCTCTGCATCTGCCAAGGAAGAAATATTTGTCTTAACAATATCAAAGACCTGGAAATACAACTCCCCTCTTCGTGCATCAATCGCGACAGCAATTTG
Source organism: Pseudemcibacter sp. (assembly GCF_965661635.1). Lineage (NCBI taxonomy): Bacteria > Pseudomonadati > Pseudomonadota > Alphaproteobacteria > Emcibacterales > Emcibacteraceae > Pseudemcibacter > Pseudemcibacter sp. The sequence continues at coordinate 18,681 of NZ_CBFIEP010000056.1, forward strand.
TCCAGAAAAATTTGCTTTTTCTAAAGCAAATTCATAAGCCAGTGCTTCCAATGATGTTACAGGAATAAGAGGTATATTTAATGCTAATGCCATACCCTTTGCCGCAGAAAGTCCTATACGTACACCTGCAAAAGTACCCGGACCAACCGTAACAACAATAGATGATAAATCAGACATAACGAGCTCAGCTTCTTTCATGCTTTCATCGACCATCGGCAGTAATCGTTCAACATGTCCGCGCGCTCTTACTTCTTTTTTCTTTGAAACGACTTTATCATCTTCGACTAAAGCGACAGAGCAAGCCCCTAAAGTCGTATCTAAAGCTAATAAATTTGTCATTATTTTTTATTTTTTCTTAATCAATATTTTTTATAAAAATACACTACATTTTCTGTTATAGTCCGTACAACGGAAAACATATAGTTTTTTAAACAAATACTGAGGTATCATTTGAAAAAAATATATTCTATCTTTTTTCTTCTAATCGTATATTTCACTATATCAGCAGAAGTATCGCTTGCTCAACAAGAGGACAGTGCTGTAATCATTATGTATCATCGCTTTGGTGAAAATAATTTCCCGACAACCAACGTCACACTTGATCAAATAGATCAACATATTTCTGAACTCATTAAAGATGAGTATAATGTAATACCATTAAGAGATGTAATAAAAGCATTTAAAGAACGGCGTGAATTACCTGAACGCACAATAGCGATTACGATTGATGATGGTTTTTTATCTGTTTATGAAGAAGCTTGGCCGCGATTTAAAAAAGCTGGTATCCCAATTACTGTTTTTATTTCAACCGAATCCGTTGATGATCAATATGAAACGTCAATGACATGGGATCAAATAAGAGAATTGGATAATGAAGAGTTGGTTGAGATTGGCCACCACGGCCACGCCCATGCTCATATGCCGGAATTAAGTCTCGAAGATGCAATAAAAGATATTGATATTGCAGACGAAATATTTCAAACGGAGTTGGGTTATATACCTGATATGTTTGCTTATCCATACGGCGAGTATTCTCCCGAATTAAGAGAATCACTAGAAGATAGAAATTATTTAGCAACTTTTGCACAGTTTTCAAGTACCGCGACCAGTTCAAGAGGGCTTAAAGAAATACCCCGGTTTGCTTTCAATGAAAATTATGCAGATATGAATCGATTTAAGCTGATCATTAATTCTAGAGCCTTAAAGGTTAAAGATATCCTGCCTCGCTCACCTAATTTGACAACTAACCCGCCCGTCATTGGATTTACTGTGGAAAGCAATGTCAGTAACTTAGCCAGTATAGGATGCTTCCCTTCACATATTAATGGTGCGGCGAAAGTCACATTGTTAGGCGAAACTAGAATTGAAATTAGGTTTGATGAACCATTCCCGCAAGGAAGAAGCCGGGTGAACTGCACTATGCCCGGACCAGATAACCGATGGTACTGGTTTGGAATGCCATTTTTTAATCTTAATAATTAAAAATTATTCTACTGGCTCAACGCACTCAACTTCAGGAATATAATGTTTTAAAAGATTTTGTATGCCGTATTTCAAAGTAGCCGTAGAACTAGGACAACCTGAACAGGCGCCTTGCATTCTAAGATATACAACACCATCTTTAAAACCATGGTAAGTAATATCACCACCATCACGGGCCACAGCTGGACGAACCCGTGTTTCCAGTAATTCATTGATCTGTTCAACAATTTCAGGATCTGCACCATCATCAGCAATTTCTTGGGTAGCTTCACCCGTCATTATAGGAAGTCCAGCCGTATAATGTTCCATGATAGTACCAAGAATAGCAGGCTTCAAAGCATCCCAGTCCTGATCAGCATTTTCAACCGTGATAAAATCACTTCCGAAAAATACAGCCGATACCCCCTGTATTTTAAATAGAGCTTGAGCAAGCGGTGATTGTTCAGCATCATTTATGCTTTCAAAAAACATCGTACCATTTTCTAAAACCACCTCACCTGGAATAAATTTCAAAGTTGAAGGGTTTGGCGTTTGCTCGGTCTGGATAAACATGTAAATTTCCTATCGCTATATCATTCTAGTTTTAAATAATTATAGTTTGCAGAATAATCAAGGCTAAAGGACTTATTTATTTTATGCGAATTTATCGATTTCTTCGTCAGTCATATTGCCCGGCACCACAAGCACTGGCATATGGAGTTCATTTAACAACACTTCACGAAAGCTTTTAATGAGCGGACCTGGGTCACCATCCACATTTGCACCAAGTACAAGCAGATGAATATCCCTGTCTTCAGCAATGATATTTGAAATAACTTCTTCTGGCTTCCCTTCGCGAATAACAGTTTCCGCATCAATGCCAGAAATTCTTTTAATTTCTTTTGCATAATAATCTAGGGTTTCTAATGCTTCCTCACGTGCTTCTTCCTCCATGATGTCACGAACGGACATCCAATGTTGAAAATCTGCAGGAGGAATAATTTTTAGCATTAAAACACTTCCACCAACTTTTTCTGCACGTTTACTTGCCAAGCGTAGAACTTTGACAAATTCAGGAGTATCATCGGCGATGATTAGAAATTTCCACTTATTGTCCTGTTCGGACATGATTTAAGCCCCTATTTATTATTCTCGAAAGAATGTCACCCGTTATTATTATTATGTAGAACGCTATACTGCCATCCAATATATCTATTTGGCAAGCCTATATTTATTTGAGAAGTATATTTGTAATTTCCTTAAGTTGCGTTCTGGCGCGGAGCAGGTAAAAGCCTTCTGCGGCTAAATGGTTCTGAAATAAAAATCCATCAACAGCACAGTTAGAAATCACAAGAGGATCCATGGAAATAATGGAATCGAATGATGTTTCCATCTCATCCCAACTATTTGCAATATCACGCGACGCAATTATTGCGGCGAAATCTTTTCTTAGTGCTTTTAAAATTAATCGGTACGCATATGCCTGCCCTTTTACATTAAAAAAGAGATCATCGGCACCAAAGTCGAGCACACAACCAAAACCATCCGTGACATAAGTATCAATGCTCGCTGATGAAGCACCTAAATCTAAGGAAATACGGTCTAATGTCGCCAAAAGATTATCAGAACGTTTTTCAAAAACAGCGGCACCCCGAGCAAGGCGTTCATTATAAACAATCATCTGCTCCATAGCTTTAATATATTGTTGTTCAGAGGTTGCGACCGGCATCAGAGACGTTGACGGATTCCACCACCAAATATCACCAGCATATTGAAGAAGTCCGGAAACTTCTTGTAAGTCTGGGTCAACGGCACTTGAGCCTCTGGTCCTACCTAATTGATCAACAAGCTCATAACTAAAGCGCGCAATAGCCGAAATAACGCCCGTTTGGAAGTTCGCCATATTATCAAGAAATGCACCCGGCTTAAATACCGGATCATTGGAAACCCAGCCATTTTGGTTCACCTCTCTATCAATTAGAGCGATACTCACCGCAACGGCATTGCTACCACGCGAAGAATTTTGCAAACCAAAATCAGGGTCAGCATCCACTTTATGAATAAGCAGCATACCCACAGGGTAATAAAGCAGCATAATTAAGATTAGAACATAAATCCCGCGTCGCAGCATTTTCCAGCTAACATTTTCTCGCAACCAATAACCAATATCTTTAATTGTTTCCCACATAGGATTCCCCGTCTAAAGTTCTTTACTTAGAGATGGAGATGACAGTGCTAAAAATCAACCCCGAGAAGGATTTATTAGGTATCTTTTATTTCCACAGATACACGCTCAGAAGAGCCACTTTCGCCAGGGAAGTTCGTAAAGAATGCTTCAACCAAATAGGGCATAACTTCATGCAAATTACTATTACGACCTACACTCTTTACTTCACCTTCGTAAAGATTTTGTCCTTTATCGCTATTAGGTCGAATTACCATTTTTAATAAACGGTTATAATTCATATAAGTCCTCACCCGACCGGCTTGCCAACTTAATGGTGCATAACCAAAGGGATCATAAAGCCCGCCGTAGCCCCAACCCATAGGATAAAGTCCACCACCCCAGAAATAAGGGTTTCTATAAGGGAACCATGGACGATGAAAACCGCCATAAAATCCCCCATAAGGCATAAAGCCGATCATTGCAGGTGATTGGCGTATGGTTTGACGACCTTCAGAAACCCCGTAATCCAGTTCTACAATTAAATCAGGTTCTTCACCGTTTGCAGGCACATAGCCATAACGGCCTAGTGCATTACCAACTAGTGTTGCATAACTTGCAAACTCAAGGCTACCGTTATTATTAGGGTTCATTGGCACTATTACTATTTTCTCACCAGCGGGAGCAGGTAACTGATGAAACCGCATTACATCGCTTCGAATGGATTGATTACAGGCGGCCAATAAGAAGACAATAAAAATGGAAAATAATAATCTATACTTTTTAATCATATCTCTATATTATCCTATTTTCCCACATAATTCCAATATTACTTTAGCAATAAGGCAAAATCAGGGCCGTAAAAACCCTACGATATCTTGTACTTCTCGTAAAATAGGCGATGCAACTTTGTCGGCATTATCCGCACCTTCTCTCAGAATACTATCTAAATATGTTTTATCAGCCATTAATCTTGCCATTTCCTCAGTAATTGGACCCAATACCTCAACACTTAAGTCAGCCAGATCACCTTTAAAATCTGCAAATCCTTGCCCTTCATATTCACTACAAACTTCTCCTGCTTTTCTCCCACTTAACGCAGCAAAAATGTTTATTAAATTCTTCGCTTCTGCTCTTCCCTCTAGCTCATCCATCGAACCCGGTAATGGTTCACTATCTGTACGCGCTTTCCTAATTTTTTTAGCAATTAGATCGCGATCATCAGTTAAATTAATTCTACTGTTTTCAGAAGGATCTGATTTTGACATTTTTGCTTTACCGTCACGTAGGGACATTACGCGCGTGGCCTCTCCGAAGATTAACGGCTCGACTTCTGGAAAAAACTCAACTCCGTAATCACTATTGAACTTCTGCGCAATATCGCGCGTTAATTCAAGATGCTGTTTTTGATCAGCCCCAACAGGAACATGGGTCGCCTGGTACGCCAAAATATCTGCGGCCATTAAATCTGGATATACATAAAGCCCTACACTTGCTCTTTCTTTATGCTTACCCGCTTTTTCCTTGAATTGTGTCATTCTATTTAGCCATCCCATTCGGGCAACACAATTAAATATCCAAGCAAGTTCGGCATGTGCCGACACCTGACTTTGATTAAAAATAATACTTTTCTTAGGATCAATACCACTTGCAATCATACCCGCAGCAACTTCTCGGGTTGCATCGCGTAACACATCCGGATCTTGCCATACTGTGATAGCATGAAGGTCAACAACACAAAAAATTGTTTCATGGCTTTCTTGTAAGCCCACCCAATTTTTAATTGCCCCTAAATAATTGCCGACTGTCAGATTTCCAGAAGGTTGAACACCCGAAAATACACGCTGTTTGAAAGTAGCCATTTTATTTCCTTGAGGATATTTTGGACATATCCATTATTAGTATTTCAAATATGTTCTTATATGACGACAAATGTCTGTTCGGTCAACTATCTCTTTGAAAATAAGGCTTTGAGTTCTTCTTTTTTCACTGTTTTCGTTAGAAATGTAGCAAAAAGATAGACCGCAAACCCACTAAAAACCAAAATCAATAAACCCGCTACTTGTTCAGCTGCGTTACCGTATATTAATTCTTTTACCAGTGGCCTTATTAACCAAACTGCGCTTCCCATAATGACACTACATATTAGATATTTAAATAAACGAATAAGTAAAGAATTCTCAATTTTATAATGACCGCGAAGCATCAATCCACTAGCTAACATAAATACATTTATCCAAGCTGAAATTGCAGTTGCCATTGCCAAACCGACATGAGCAAAATATTGCATTAAAATCAAATTCAGACTGACATTTATAAATAACGCGACAATGGCAAATTTAAGCGGTGTCTTAGTATCATTACGTGCAAAATATCCAGGCACAAATACTTTCGCGAGCACATAAGCAGGAAGACCTGCGGCATAGGCCATCAATGTGAGTGAAGTTTGCGCTGTCGCTTCTGATGTGAAACTACTTCTTTCAAGCAAGACATGAATTAAATCAGCGGGCACAACGATAAAAGCAACAGCGGCGGGTACTGTAAAAAACAATCCCATTTCAATTGCTTGATTTTGGTTTTTAAGAACCAGTACTTCATCCCCAGACGCAATATTTCTTGAAAGTAATGGTAATAAAACGGTCCCTAAGGCCACACCAATAACCCCAACTGGAAGTTGGTTTAATCGATCAGCATAATAAAGATAAGACATTGATGCATCTGGCAAATGAGACGCAATAATCATATCAAGAAGTAAATTTAACTGGATTACCCCTGCTCCCAGAGCCGCAGGTCCCATAACTATCAATAATTTTTTAACCTTAGGTGTTAATTTCGGCATCTTAAATTTTATGCGGTAACCAGCAGAATAACATGCTCTAAAAAGAAATATTAACTGTATAAACCCTGCTACACTCACCGCTATCGCAAGCGCATGAGCAGGCGTTTCAAGAGTATTCGCTGCAAAAACAAGCGCACTTATCATACATATATTTAATATTATAGGAACGGCAGCTGTTTCAGCGAACCTTCCTAATGAATTTAAAATTCCGGCTAAAAGTGAACCAAGTGATACAAACAAAATAAATGGGAAGGTGTATCGAGTAAGAATTACGGCGAGAGAAAACTTAGCTTCATCATCAACGAACCCATTGGCAATAGTAAAAATAAGAGCAGGGGTAAATAATTCAAATATCGCGACAAATAAAAGCAACGTTATCAAAAGACAGGCAAACGCCTCTTCAGCAAACTTTAACGCCACTTCTTTTCCATCTTTTTCTAAAGTAGCCGAAAAAATCGGCACATATGAAGCACTAAATGCCCCTTCAGCAAAAAGTCGTCTAAAGAAATTTGGTAATTTAAAAGCAACCACAAAACAGTCCGTAATTGCCCCCGCACCCAATACGGCGGCCATTAGAATATCCCTAATAAATCCAAGAATACGACTGATCATCGTAAAACTTCCGAATATGGCAGTAGATTTTAAAATCGACATTTTACTCCGCCTTCAATACTGACATAAGTTTATCTTGAATAATTTCTAGTTTCTTTTCACTGGTAATCTTATGACCAAAAACATCTCTTACGAAGAAAACTGTAATCGCGCGTTCTCCGTAGGTGGCAATATGAGCAGAATTAATTGAAATTTTCAAATCTACGAGTATTTGTGACAATTCAAACAAATAACCAATCCTGTCTCGACCGTTTATTTCGATAACAGTACGGCTATTACTTGCTTTATTATCAATTAATATACGTGGCTCCACCTTAAAAACATCTGTTCGTTTTTTCTTAATTCGCCTTTTATCAAATACATCTTTAGGCGATAATTTGCCGGCCAAGGTTTCTTTGATATTTTTTTCTAATTTTTCAAGTTTTTCCTTTTCTTTGAATACGTTACCATCCGCATCCTGAATTCTGAAGGTATCTAAGGCCATTCCATCTTTTGTCGTGAAAATTCTCGCATCCTGGATCGACGCACCACTTAAAGCAATCGCACCTGTTAATCTAGAAAACAGACCAGAATGATCTTCTGTATACACACTTAATTCAGAAACATTTTGAAAGTTATCAATGTGAATATTAACCGTAAATTTGTCGCCAAATTTATCAGCCATATCAATCATCATTGCATTACGCACTAGGTGGTCAGTAGAAACGGCCTGCCAATAAGTACTATAAAAGCGATTAATATAATCATTGAATTTTTCATCAGACCAATCACTAAGTTCTTCTTTGAAATCCTCTACGACCCTACTAACTTGATGGTTATTTTCATATTTAATTTGACCACCTAACAAATACTCTTCCGAACGGCTATAAAGCTCTCTAAGTAGCTGCCCTTTCCAACCATTCCAAACTTTTGGCCCAACGGCACGTATATCAACAACAGTCAAAACCAAAAGCAGTCTCAATCTCTCTGGGCTTTGAACTTGTCCTGCAAAATCAGCAATTGTTTTTGGATCGCTCAAATCACGTTTAAAAGCCGATAACGTCATCAATAAATGCCATCTAACAAGCCAAGCTACCGTTTCTGTTTCTGCTGGCGTTAAGCCAAAACGCGGGCATAATTTATAAGCCACCTCTTCCCCTAGGACAGAATGATCACCTTTTCTACCCTTAGCGATATCATGCAAAAAAACTGAGATATAAAGAACTTTTCGAGAGAGAACCTTATGAATTATTGCATTGGCGAGTGGATGCTCTTCGGCGAGTATCCCTCTTTCTACCTCTGAAGTGAGTTCAATGGCGCGTATCGTATGTTCATCCACTGTATAGACGTGATACATATCATATTGCATTTGAGCTACCACACGACCAAAATCTGGCACAAATCGGCCAAATACACCAACCTCATTCATTAGTCTTAGAGCAAAGCCTGGTCCTTTTTCATAAGTCATTATTTCAATGAAGAGTTGGTTGGCCCTTTCATCATTACGCGTTCGACCACGAATAAATTTAAGGTTTTGACGGATCATGCGTAAAGCACGTGGATGAATATCCAATTCGTACCTTTGGGCCACATGAAAAATTTCAATCATTTTAACCGGATCTTTTTCAAGCTCTGAAGTTTTCTTTATACTTAGGCGACTTCCTTCAATAGGAAAACCTTCAACATATTTTGATCGAAAAGAGAAACTAGAAAGACGAATTGGTTTTCTTTTGTGTTTTTCTTCGAGATAAGCGCAAAAAATTCTTGTTAAATCACCAACATTCTTTGCGGTCAAAAAGAAATGTTTCATAAAACGTTCGACCCCAGACATATTTGGTCTGTCGGCATATTCTAATTTTTCTGATAATTCCTTTTGAACATCAAAGGTAATAACTTCATTTGGCCTCCCAGCCAAATAATGAAGTTGAAAACGAACTGCCCACAAAAATTCTTCCGCCTTTTGAAACTCCTTATATTCTTCTTTAGAAAAAACACCTTTTTTAACAACTTCGCTTACTTTATGAACTTTATATATAAACTTCGCGATCCAAAAAAGCGTGTGCAAATCTCTTAATCCGCCCTTACCTTCCTTTAAATTTGGCTCAACAACATAACGTGTATCACCTAACCTTTTATGGCGCAGATCTCTTTCTTGGAGTTTCTCTTCTGTAAATTCCGGCGCATTCCCTTTTACAATTTTTTTGTCGTATTTTGAAATTAACTCATCAAATAAGCTTTCTTCTCCCCAAATATAACGCATTTCTAAAAGTGATGTTTTGATGGTAAGATCTTCATGACAAAGACGAATACTTTCTTTGATCGTTCTAACGGCATGACCAACTTCAAATCCCATATCCCAGAGCATATACAAAATATATTCAACGACCTGCTCACTCCAAGCCGTTTTTTTATAAGGAAGAATAAAAAGCAAATCGATATCAGAATATGGCGCCATTTCCTGACGTCCATACCCACCGAATGCAGCCAAACATATTTTTTCGCCCTTTGTCGGGTTGGCATTATGATAAACGTAATCGACGACAACATCATAAAGTATATGGATTACTTCATCCGTAAGAAAACTTTGTGAATTTGCAAGGTTAACTCCTGTCTCACCATTATCCGCACGCGTTTTAATTTCATCAAAACCCGATTGATATGCTTCTTTTAATAAATTCAGTAATGGCGTTCGAATTTGATCAGGACGAAATTCTTCTTTCAATGCCTCAAGTTTTTTTACTTGCGCTTTTCGATTAAATATTTCGTTATGTTTTTTAATTTTGATCATTTGTTAAGGTAATAAGCCTTTTAATTTATATATAAGCTCTAACGCATCACGGGGGCTTAATTCATCGGGATTAATATTATTCATTTCCTGATCTAATAATGACGGCTCCGATAGTGGCAGATTGATTTTTTCTTGAATGGCCGAAAAAAGCGGAAGTTCATCACTTAATGCAGCCATTTTTTGTCCTTGGGCTACGCCTTGACCTTCTTCACCACCTTGCTCGAGATTATGAAGCACTTGCGTCGCTCGCTCAACAACCACGGCAGGAAGTCCCGCTAATTTAGCAACCTGAATTCCATATGAGCGATCAGCTGAACCGGCGCCTACTTCATGCAAGAAAATCACTTCTCCTTCCCATTCTTTAACTTTCATATAATGAAGATCTAATTGTTTTAACTTCGAAGAAAGTGCCGTCATCTCATGATAATGTGTCGCAAATAAGCCGCGTGCTTTATTTACTTCATGTAAATGCTCTACCGCTGCCCAAGCAATAGAAAGCCCATCGTATGTTGCGGTGCCCCTTCCTATTTCATCAAGGATCACAAGTGACCGCTTGGAAGATTGATTAAGAATAGCTGCTGTTTCAACCATTTCCACCATAAATGTTGATCTGCCGCGCGCTAAATCATCTGATGCGCCGACGCGACTAAACAATCGATCCACGATTCCGATATGAGCTTTTCTCGCCGGGACAAAACTGCCCATTTGAGCCATAATAGCAATAAGTGCATTTTGTCTCAGGAAAGTGCTTTTACCAGCCATATTTGGCCCCGTAATAAGCCATAACCTATTTTCACTACCTAAATCACAGTCATTTGCAACAAACTTGCTTTCAAGGTTCTGTTTAAGTGACGCTTCAACAACTGGATGGCGGCCACCCTCAATTTCAAAGGCAAGTGTGTCGTCAACTTTTGGACGGCAATAATTATTCTCTGCCGCCAATTCAGCAAGCGATGAACCGACATCCAACTTTGCCAAAGCAACAGATGCTTCAATAATAGTACCCCATTCATTTAAAACGATAGCGACCAACTTTTCATAAAGTTCATGTTCAAGCGAAAGGGCACGGTCTGCCGCTTGACCAATTTTACCAGCCAGTTCTGAAAGTTCCGCCGTATTAAAGCGAACAACGTTTGCCAGCGTTTGCCGATGAATAAAATCTTCATTTAATGGCGCGGTCATGAGTTTATCTGCATGCAATGCTGTTACCTCAATGAAATATCCGAGCACATTATTATATTTAATTTTTAATCCATTTATTCCGGTCTTCTCTTTATATTGCCCTTCAAGCGCGGCAATTAGTCGCTTACTTTCACTTTTTAAAGTTTGAAATTCGTCAAGGGGAGCATGATATCCTTTTGCGATAAAATTACCGTCACGAATAATTAACGGCGGATCAGGAAGCAGCGCACGCCTTAATTCATCAATGATCACACTATGATGACCAAATTTCTCAATAATCGTTTTAAGATCGTCAATTTTACCATCCAAACCATGACTGCTTAATTGAATATTGGCTTCAATTATTTCACGAATTTGAAATGCTTGATCTAATCCTTGCCCAACGGCGGCTAAATCACGCGGACCGCCTCTCCCGACAGACAGCCTAGACATGGCGCGTTCAATATCAGGGCAGCTTTTTAACAACCCTCGTAATTGATTTCTCAATGCTTCTGCATTCAAAAAATAAGTGACCAAATCAAGACGTTTTTCAATTTTTAAAGGGTTCGTTAAAGGCGCGCTTAAATATCCCCCTAATAGTCTTGCACCGGCACCTGTTATCGTTTTATCAATCGTTGACAGGAGGCTTCCCTTTTTTTCCCCTGAAAGTGTTCTTATTAACTCCAGATTGCGTCTCGTCGCACTGTCAATCATCATGACAGCATCTTCACCGACAATCTTGGGGATTTTTAATTTTGGTAATTTCCCTTTTTGAGTTTCTTCTAAATATTCAATTAGGGCACCACATGCAGCAACTTCTGCGCGGCCAAATGATCCGATACCATCTAACACGCCGACACCATATAATTCTTTTAAATTTCGTTCAGCCTTAGCACTATCAAACAATGAATTTTCAACAGGGCTAATAATATGTTGCCAATCCTCAAGTAATTCTATTAGCTCACCTTTATCCAATAGGGTAAAAGAGGCTATCAGCTCACCCGCTTGAAGTCGCGCAAGTTCAGCATCTAGATTTGCCGGTGTCATTTTGCTGACGAAAAAATCCCCCGTTGTTATATCTAACCAAGCTAGAGCATATTTTCCCTGCGCCAGTGATAGAGCCGCCAAATAATTATGTGCTCTAGCATCCAAGAGATTTTCTTCGGTAATCGTGCCGGGAGTTACGAGCCTAATGACATCGCGTTTTACAACCGACTTGTTGCCTCTTTTCTTAGCCTCTTCTGGTGCTTCCATCTGTTCGCAAACGGCTACTTTAAATCCTTTGCCAATTAAACGAGAGAGGTAATTTTCCGCAGCATGAACCGGAACACCACACATTGGAATATCTTCTTCCATATGCTTCCCACGCTTCGTAAGCGTAATATCAAGAGCCGCAGATGCCTTAACCGCATCATCAAAAAAAAGTTCGTAAAAGTCCCCCATACGGTAAAATAACAAATATTCCTGATGCTTTTCCTTAATCTTAAGGAATTGCGCCATCATTGGTGTCGTTTTACTTTTTTTAGACTTTTTATCATTTGTAAGTTGTTCGGTCATCGCCCTACTTGCTGATCCGTTATTCTATTAAGCAGAAAATATGCTTGATTCTCAATAAACGATCAATCTTCAAATAAAGAAAGATAACGTTTTTCTAAGCGGTCTATCGGAAGCAAGATAAACACATCTGTTGTACCAAATTGTTCATCAATGACGGCACCATCCCCGATATAACATCCGAGATTAAGATACCCCTTAACAAGTGGTGCTAGTTCACGCCTTGCTTCTCTCTTTTCAAAATCGTCTTTTGCAAAATAATTCATTTCCTGCGCCTGCCCAACTTTAGCAGGAATGTTATATTCATCGGGTGTTTTATGGTAATGATAAAGATAAGAAAGTTGGGCTTCTAGTGGTTTTTGTTCCACCCCAGGAAGACTGGCACATCCAAAAAGATACGCAATTTTATGTTTATCAATATATCTCGCAATAAATTTCCACATCAAATGCATTACTGCATTTGTCCTATATTCTTCTTTTACGCAACTGCGGCCAAGCTCAAGAAGTTGCCTGTCGCCCATAAGTTTGCGAAAATGATCATTATAAAGATTACTCAAATCAAATTCACAAGTAGAATAAAATTCCTCCATCCCACTAATTTTTTCTTCCCGAAGCAGGCGGTAAGTTGCAATTACACGATCGTCGCCGGTTTTAGAATTATCTATCGCAAGGAGATGGTCACATATCTCATCAAAATGATCAAAATCGCGCTTTTCGCTTGCTACAATTTTACTAGGTTTTGCACCCATTTCATCAAAAAAGACTTTATAACGCAACTTTTGTCCTGCAAGTATTTCATCATTAGTTAGTGCAAGACGAACCTCAATATCACCACTTACAACCTTTATGGGATCATCTTCGGCCGCAATGACATATTTATTAAAAGTTTCTGTCATAAAAAATTCTTTACCCTCTCGATTTTTAGCCAAAGGGCTAAGCTACCGGATGATATAGTTATTTTATGTATCAACCAAATGATTTTTTAATTTCTTATGTTTACCACACTGAAATAAAAGGATAACAATCATGTCATGAATAATAAAAATTTTGATAACCATTGCGATGTATGTGGTGCTTTAACAAGAATAAGCGTTCATAAAAAAATATGCGATTTTTGCAAATTTGTAAAAGCACTTGATAAAAGTACGGATAAAAATAATCAAAACATAATATTCGCCGATAATATTAATCAGTTTTTTAAAGATAAATATGCTGAATTGAACCATGGCGAAACGTTTATTCTTAGTTTACCAGTATCCCGATTTTATAAAAAACCTGTACCTAAAAAAGGACAAGTAAATTTTTTCAAATCAAAAAACATTATGTTCCTTTTAGAACAGCACGGATTTCAAATGGTCAGCCGAAAGTCAAGATTTTCAAGTCAGCTAAGTATGGTTGTTCGCAAGGTTTGAATGCTTTTGGTCAGGATTATCGATTTTTCTAATCCAAAGCAGTAATAATATTCCCGGTATCGCGATTACGGCTGTGATGATGAAAAACCAGAACCAACCGACACTTTCAACTATATAACCACTTGGTGAAGATAAAATCTTGACCGTAAATTGTGTTAAAGCGCTCAAAAGGGCATATTGTGTGACCGTAAATGACCGATTACAGAGTAAAGATAAATAGGCGACTAATACAGTCGCACCCATCCCAGTCGCGAATTGCTCGAACCCCATGGTGAAAGCAAGAAAATAAGCATTCGTTCCAATAAGATAAAGAGCAGAGAATGAAAAATTCGATAGTAATTGAAGTAAAGCGCAAATCATTAATGCTTTCCATAATCCGAATTTATTCATTAACCAGCCACCGACCGCTAAACCAATAAGCAACGCCCAGAAACCAACAAGCTTACCAGAATTGGCAATCACTAAATCATCAAAACCTAGAGATAAAAAATATCGCGTTTGTAAAGAAACAGCCATACTGTCACCAATTTTATAAAAAATTGCGAATAGAATAAAAATCAACCAGCCTTTACGCGTTAAAAATTCTCTAAATGGGGCCACCACGGTCATGTATATCCAAGCAAAATACTCTTTGCTTTCTTTACCCGCTTCGGCCCTTTCATCTAAAAATTCATTTATTTCAGATCGAAGTTTTTTCTTCTCTTCAGTTTCTTGGTGGTCTGGCTCTTTAATAAATAGAACAGCTATCGTTCCAACCAATATCATTGCACTACCCATTATAAAGAGTAATGACCAATCAATTTCATATAAGGAGTAAACATATATTACACCGATTGAAAAAATTATCCCTGCGATCCGGTAACCATATATATATAATGCGGCCCCTGCTGCTTGTTCATCATCTTTAAGAATTTCGATACGAAATCCATCAATCACAATATCTTGCGTTGCACCAAATAAGGCGATCAAAAAGGCCGCAATATAAGTCTGTGAATAATTCTCAAGCGGATCTG
>NZ_CBFIEP010000057.1:0-30802 GCF_965661635.1 Pseudemcibacter sp.
ATGAAACCGACGAAACTTTAGAAGATGGCGTTGAGATTGGTTCGCCAATTCATGCAAATATAAAACAGAAAATGATCCTAAATACGATCATTACGATTTGTTTTGTCGCTTTGGTGGGTGTTATTGATTATTTTGACTTAATTTCAATAACTTAATCATTAGAATAAATCTTTAAGGCACAAAAAAAGCAAGGCCTAAACCTTGCTTTTTATTGGTGTAGTGATTAGTTACCAAATCTTTTTTATTATTATAAGAGTTTCCTCACTCCCAAACTTGGGCCTCACTTGTGAAATAAATCTAGTAAACTGAAGCGCTTGTGTCACTCGAAAAATTAGGCAAACTGTCATAATTTCGTAACATGTGATAATATTGCCACATATTGATCTTATAAGATGTTTTCCCATATGGTATAATAAGGAGATAAATGATGATTAGAGCCCTTAAAGTATTGCTACTTTATATTCCGCTGTTAGGGATAGTAAATAGTCGTGCTCAATCCGTTGATGTTCCCGCTCTTCAAACTGTACCAATAGACGCCGAACAAATAATCCTTGTAACTCCTGAACATTGCCAGCTGTTAACGCCTCATATACCTGATGATAGTGTAAACTATAAGTCAGGCAAAGACGTGATGGGTCGTGATGTTGTTCCTGCCGATATAAATGGTGGTGGAAATGCTCTAGGCTTAGGTCAAAATGGATATTCATTTTATATGATCCATGATGCACTTAAAGATGCGAATGCGACGGAAAAATTCGGTTTAACCGGTTCACAAGAAGGTAGAATTATTTTAGGTCGGGTAACCGTTAAGGATGGTGATGTGCTCTGGAATGGGAATTCGCTTCGCCAAGCTGATAAAAATAGAATATATATGCTTTGTAATGCGGAAAGAAACGGAAAAAAGCGTCCAATTGTGAAAAGGTAATTGCAGTCGGGCAAACCTTTGCTATAAACAGCTATATCAATTTTATTTTTTAAAAAATTTTAAGGTCCGTTATGCGTCTTTCTAAACATTTTATCCCTACTATGAAGGAAAACCCTTCTGAAGCTCAAATAGTATCCCATCGATTAATGCTTCGCGCCGGTATGATCCGTCAATCAAGCGCGGGGATTTACATTTGGTTGCCAACGGGTTTACGCGTACTCAATAAAATTGCCGATATTGTTCGTGAAGAACAAAATCGTGCGGGTGCAATTGAACTTTTGATGCCGACAATTCAACCTGCAGAACTTTGGCAGGAAAGCCGCCGTTATGACGCATACGGAAAAGAGATGCTACGTATTACCGATAGACACGACCGTGATATGCTTTTTGGTCCGACCAATGAGGAAATGGTTACTGATCTATTTAAGAATAATGTCAAAAGTTATAAAGATCTGCCGCTTAATTTATACCATATTCAATGGAAATTCCGTGATGAGGTTCGTCCTCGCTTTGGTATTATGCGTGGTCGTGAGTTTTTGATGAAGGATAATTATTCATTTGATCTTGATTTTGAAGCGGCAAAAGAATCTTATAATAAAATGTATGTTGCATATTTACGTACATTCGCACGTCTTGGCCTTGTTGCTATACCTGTCCGTGCTGACGCGGGGGCAATTGGTGGTGATTTAAGTCATGAGTTCCAAATTCTTGCCGAAACCGGTGAAAGCACACTTCATTATGATAAAGCTATTGAAGATTTTGACCTTTCGAGCCTTACTGGTGATATCGACGATGAAACCGTTGCTAAGCTCCAAGGGCTATACGCTATGGAAGAAGAAAAGCATGATGTGGATAATTGCCCGGTTGATGCGGCTGATTTAAAAACGGCCAAAGGCATTGAAGTTGGACATATATTCTATTTCGGCACTAAGTATTCTGCAAGTATGGGCGCAAGAGTGGCTGGTCCAGATGGCAAAGAAGTCGATGTAGAGATGGGGTCATACGGAATTGGTGTATCTCGTCTTGTTGGCGCCTTAATTGAAGCAAATCATGATGATAATGGTATAATGTGGCCGGAATCTGTTGCGCCATATAAGGTTGGTTTGATTAATTTGCGATTTAAAGATGAAAATTGCACAAATGCATGTGACACACTTTATGAAAAAATGGAAATTGCGGGCATTGAAGTGCTTTATGATGACCGTGATGCAGGTGCTGGTGCGAAATTTGCCAATATGGATCTAATTGGTGTTCCGTGGCAGGTAGTCGTCGGCCCTAAAGGATTAGAAAAAGGCGTGCTTGAGCTTAAGAATAGACGCACTGGTGAGCGAGTTGAGCTTTCTGAAGAAGAACTACTTGCAAAGTTAGGATAATATATGTTCAGAAGTTACGAGTGGAAAGTTGCACTCAAATACCTAAATGTTAAGGGGCATGATGGCTTTGTTACCGTAATTGCCTTGTTTTCATTATTTGGTATTTTTCTTGGGGTAGGGGCGCTTATCGTAACCATGTCTGTTATGGGGGGCTTTCGTGAAGAGCTGCTTGGAAAAGTGATCGGCTTTAATGGACATATTCTTTATCAGCCATTTGGCGGAAAAATGGAAAATTATGATGAGGCCGCTAATCAGCTTTCAACGGTGAATAATGTCGTAAAAGTAAGACCTATTTTAGAAGGTCAGGCAATGGCGATGATGGGCGATAATGGTACATTTGCCCTCGTTCGTGGTGTCAAACCTGATGATTTAAGAAGTCAGAGCTTGGTTTCGGATAATATTGTTTCTGGTACACTGGATGATTTTGGGGACCGTGAAAATGATATCGTGATTGGTAAAAGATTAGCTGATAGATACAGTCTTGAAATTGGTAGCGATATTACTTTGATGTCACCAAAGGGAAGAATTACTGCCTTTGGTACTGTACCACGAATTCAACAATTCTATGTATCGGCTATTTTTGAGGTTGGTGAATATAATTATGATTCGAGTTATTTCTTCGTTTCACTACCCGACGCACAAAATTATTTTCAATATGATGATCAGGTCGCAGCACTTGAAGTTACATTAACCCATGCCGATATGGTTGCGGAAGTATACCCAGAGCTATCTCAACGTATTGTTGAAGCCGGACTCGCTGGCCGAATTATTGATTGGCAACAATTAAATAGATCATTTTTTAATGCTCTTCAGATTGAACGAAATGCGATGTTCATTATTCTTTCGCTTATAATCGTTGTTGCCGTTTTTAACGTTATATCGACGATGATTATGTTGGTAAAAAGCAAAACGCGCGACATTGCTGTCCTCAGAACTATGGGGGCATCGCGTTCTTCGGTGACACGGATTTTCTTTATCATTGGCTCAAGTATTGGTTTTCTCGGTACATTTCTTGGTGTTGTCGGCGGTATATATCTTGCAAATCATCTTCAATGGGTGGCGGATTTAATTGAAGCAATGACGGGTGCAACCGTTTGGGATGCGGAAACGCGCTTCATTACTGAAATTCCGTCAAAAGTTGATAGTTCAGAAGTGATAGCAGTTACACTTGTTGCATTAGTTCTTTCATTATTGGCAACAATATTCCCTGCTATAAGAGCCGCGAATACAGACCCTGTAAAGGCTTTGAAGTATGAGTAATATAGTAGAAATAAAGGATATATATAAAAGCTTTACCCAAGGTGAGCATCACTTAGAAATTTTAAAAGGTATAAGTTTATCGATTTCAAGTGGTGAAGTTGTTGCCCTTGTGGGATCTTCAGGCGCGGGAAAATCAACTTTATTGCATATTATGGGGCTACTTGAACGGGCGGATCAAGGGGATGTCATTATGTCCGGCATTCCAACAAAGGATTTAACCGATATAAAGCGCACGAAAATCAGAAGACTAGAAATTGGTTTTGTTTATCAATTTCATAATCTTTTGCCGGAATTTACCGCCCTCGAAAATGTTGTGATGCCGCAATTAATTGCGGGTGTCGCTAGTAAAGTTGCAAAAGAACGTGCAGAAAACTTACTTAGTAAGATGGGATTAAGTGAAAGAATAAGTCATCGACCGGCAGAACTATCAGGCGGTGAGCAGCAACGTGTTGCGATCGCACGAGGATTGGCCAATAGACCAAGATTAATCTTGGCTGATGAGCCGACAGGAAACCTCGATGAAAAAACTGGTAATGAGGTAATGGATGTTCTTTTATCGCTCTCCAAAGAAGAAGGCATATCAGCATTAATTGCAACCCATAATAATGAGCTTGCAGATAGGATGGACCGTACTGTAACCTTAAAAGAAGGAATCATCCAAATATAATTGGAGTTCATCTTATAGGGAGAGGGTATATGCTAAGCTTTAGTGAATTAAATTATTTAGCTATTGTTCTTGCAACAATTGCTAAGTTTATGGTCGGTGGCCTATGGTATTCAAAGATGCTATTTGGCAATGCATGGTTGGCAGAGGTGGGGTTAAAAGAAGAAGATTTAGGTAGCCCCTTAAATGCACTGCTTATTGCAGTTGGTACCTGTTTACTGGTTGTATTTTCCATGGCAATCTTGTTTCAAATTATGGCATTGGATTTAAGAACGACGCTTGCCGTAACTGTTATAATGGCATTGGGGGTAACATCGGCACAGATGGGGCTTTCATTCGCATTCGAAGACCGCAGTCTGAAATTGTTCCTGATATATGCGACCCAATGTGTAAAGGAATTTGTGATTGTAGCGCTTATTTTAAATTTAATGTGATGGTTTAGAAAAAAATAGTAAATGTCTAATAATAAACAATTTATTCACCTTAGGTTGCACTCTGCATATTCGCTTGCAGAAGGGGCTGTTCAGGTTAAAGAAATTGGGAAGCACTGTATTGGCAATAAAATGCCAGCGGTGGCGATTACTGATACAAATAATATGTTCGGTGCGCTTGATGCATCTCTAAACCTGCCACCACAAGGGGTTCAACCGATTATCGGATGTACTCTTGCTATTCGCCATGAAGGCGCTTCTGATAACGTCAATCAAAAAGCACCTGAACCAGGTTGGCTTGTGCTGCTTGCGCAAACGAAAAAAGGGTATGAAAATTTGATGGTGCTTGTTAGTAAAGCTCATCTTGATTCTGATCCTTCTGAAACGCCGCAAATATCTATTGATGATTTGAGCGGTTATACGGGTGATTTGATTTGTTTAACGGGCGGGGTTAATGGTCCGATTGGTAAAATACTTCAAGATGATGAACCTGATAAAGCGGAAGAATATTTGAAACACTTAAATAGTGTTTTCGCAGGTCGTCTATATATGGAAATAGCTAGGCAAGGTTTGAAAATTCAAGATGAACTTGAAGGAACCTTTATTGATCTGGCTTATAAGTATGATATTCCGCTTGTGGCAACTAATCAGGTCTTTTTTCCAAAACGAAAAATGTATGAAGCACATGATGCATTACTATGTATTGCAGGTGGTAATTACGTTGAGCAAACGGACCGCAGAAAAGAAACGCCAGAGCATTATTTTAAATCCACATCTGAAATGGTCAAACTATTCGAAGATTTACCAGAAGCCATTGATAATACCGTTGTGATTGCGCGAAGATGTGCCTTTAAAGTACCAACTATTGATCCGATCCTGCCGAAATTCACCATTAGTGAAGATATGAGCGAAGCAGACAGCCTTCGGAAAGTTACCAAAGAAGGACTTGAAGCAAGGCTTGAAGCCCATGTTTATGGTGATGAAAAAGACGAAAATAAGCAAAAAGAAATTGCAAAACCATATTTTGACCGGATGGAATATGAGCTCGATATTATAATTAATATGGATTTTCCGGGATATTTCCTAATCGTTATGGATTTTATCCAATGGTCAAAAGATAATGATATTCCGGTTGGTCCTGGCCGTGGTTCCGGTGCAGGCTCGGTTGTGGCGTGGGCTTTAAAAATTACTGACCTTGACCCACTTCAATTCGGACTTCTTTTTGAACGGTTTCTAAACCCTGAACGTGTTTCTATGCCGGATTTTGATATTGATTTTTGTCAGGATAAACGTGAATTGGTCATAAAGTACGTTCAAGATAAATATGGTCATGATCAGGTCGCGCAAATTATTACATTTGGTAAATTGCAAGCACGTGCCGTTGTGCGCGATGTGGGTCGCGTATTGCAAATGCCATATGGACAGGTTGACCGTCTTTCAAAATTAATTCCAAGTAACCCTGCAAACCCCATGAGCCTCTCAGAGGCCATCGAAAGTGAGAAAAAGTTACGCGAAGAAATTGCGGGTGATCCTAATACATCTCGGTTGATTGATATTGCGCTTCAGTTGGAAGGGCTTTTTCGCCATGCCTCAACCCATGCTGCGGGTGTGGTGATTGGTGATAGACCATTGGATCAGTTGGTGCCGCTATACCGCGACCCACGCTCAGATATGCCCGTGACGCAATATAATATGAAATTTGTTGAGCAAGCGGGACTTGTAAAGTTTGATTTTCTTGGCCTTAAAACGCTCACGGTTCTTAAAAAAGCGATTGAATATATCGCCGATAGGGACATTTCAATCGATCTTGAACAAACACCACTGGATAATAAATCTGCGTTTGAACTTCTTTGTAGCGGACATACGGTCGGTGTATTCCAATTGGAAAGTTCAGGAATGCAAAGTGTGTTGATGAACCTTAAGCCTGATATGTTTGAAGATATTATTGCGGTGGTGGCGCTTTATCGTCCAGGTCCTATGGATAACATTCCCCGGTATATCTCTTGTAAACATGGGGAAGAGGATCCAGATTATCTGCATCCTTTGCTCGAAGAAATACTAACAGAAACATATGGCGTAATTATTTATCAAGAACAGGTAATGCAAATCGCGCAAATTTTGGCGGATTATTCGCTTGGTGATGCGGATTTATTGCGCCGTGCAATGGGTAAGAAAATTGCCTCTGAAATGGATAAGCAGCGTGCCCGTTTCCAAGACGGTGCCGATAAAAAAGGCGTCGACCCAAAACAAGCTGCGGGCATTTTTGATCAAGTGGCGAAATTCGCAGGTTACGGCTTTAATAAGAGTCATGCTGCCGCTTATGCGCTTGTTTCTTATCATACGGCTTTCTTAAAAGCGAATTATGCGGTTGAATTTATGGCCGCGATCATGACCCTTGATCTGACCAATACGGATAAACTTCATATTTTTAAACAAGAACTTACCAATTTAGATATTCCGATCTTGCCACCGGATATTAATAAATCACAAGTTGAATTCACAGCTGAAGTTATCGAAGGAGAAAAAGACGAAGAGTGCGTAGGCGGTGCCATGAGCGACGGTAAGCTTAGAGGTGTACGTTACGCACTTGCCGGGCTTAAAAATGTTGGTGCAGCTGCAATGGAAAGTCTCATTGAAGAGCGCAGCAAGAATGGCGATTTCAAAGATATGGATGATTTCTGTAGCCGCGTTGATACAAGACAAATAAACAAACGCGCACTGGAAAATCTGATTAAAGCCGGTGCATTTGATACCATTAATCCTAATCGTGCCCAGCTCCTTCAAGGCGTAGAAATGATGCTGAGGGAAATGAACCTCGCGACACAGGAGCGTAATTCCAATCAAGTCAGTCTATTCGGTGATCAGGTAGAAGAACATACAATCATCTTGCCTGAAGTAAATGACTGGGATTTAATAGAAAAGTTAAAATGTGAAAAAGAAGCCGTTGGCTTTTATCTATCCGCTCATCCACTTGATGCTTATACGACTGTTTTAGCAAGGCAAAAAGTTATCCCAAGCACTGAAATAGCAGAACGTGCAAGCGGTAAAGGCGGGGTCGTGAAGCTCGCGGGCACCATACAAGGTATCCGTAAAATGAAATCCAAGCGCGGTAAGGCTTATGCATTCTTAAGCCTTTCAGATGCGTTTGGTGGATTTGAAGTCACATTATTTTCTGAACTTTTAGAATCCGCAGACGAAATTCTAGAAAGTGGTAATTCCGTTATTATCAACGCAGAAGTTCGCCACAGTGATGATGGTGCATCACGCATTACGGCACAAGGGATTGAAACAATTGATAGTGCCGCTCAGCGAACCGGAACAGGCCTTGATATATATGTGAGGGACGCATCGAACCTTGAGGCGATTAAAGAGATTTTAAGCAACCATCAAAATGGTCGCGGCCGTGTGACCTTTAAAGTGAGTGTAAAACACGAAGACTTCGCCGATTGTGATGTGGATCTTGAACTTAAGGAACGATATAAAATATCACCGGCGATAAGAAATGCTGTTGCCTCACTAAAGGGTGTCATTGAGGCCAAAGAAATTTAAATGAATTCTTCTGCACCTCTTATAGATTCGGCTTCAATCCTAATTATTCGTGATGGTGAAGAGGGGCTTGAGGTTTTGATGGTGAAACGCCATGAGGATATCGCCTTTGCGGGTGGGGCTTACGTTTTTCCGGGCGGCAAAGCGGATCCAGAAGATTATCAATTATCATCACACATCAAATCATTTCCACCAGGTTATAGCGAATTGACCCATACGGCGTTTAGAGAAGTATTTGAAGAAACAGGTTTGATTATCGGTGATCATACGAACGCAGGTGATTACCGTGATGGCTTGTTAAATGGAAGTGTCACATTTTCAGAGATCATAAAAAAGGCGGACATTCATTTTTATATGGATGAAATTGTCCCATTCGCACGATGGGTGACGCCGCGCATATATCCGAAACGTTTTGATACCCGCTTTTTCCTTGCGAGGGCACCAATGGGGCAGGTGGCGACACCAGATGGCACAGAAGCTGTTGAATTAAAATGGGTAAGCCCACCAGAATTCATTAAAGAAAAACGTGAATTGATGATGTTTCCGACCATCATGAATTTAAAATTACTGGCGGAAGCAAAAACGGTCGATGAAGCATTTAGAAAAGCCGCAGCGCGCAAAATCATCACCGTTGAGCCAAAAATCATTGACGGAAAACGTGTCATTGATCCCGCTGCCGGATACGGTGAAGTGGATCAGGATAAGATACATTTGGGTTGAAGAGTAAAATTTGATTTATAAGACAGTTCTTTAAATAGAAACTAAAAAAGTTTAAGCTAAGATATCGTTTCAAATTAAAGCACTAAGGGGGATCTATGAGATTTAATTTTTTAAAATTTTTTTACAAAATTACAGTGATAATATTTCAATTAATCTACATTAGTTTTTCAATTAATTATGCAGGGGCTCAAGAAAGGGCTTCAAGTAATAAAAAAAATTGCCCACTAGGTGTATGCAAAGGGGATGCCGCTCTTTCTTTATATAAAGGTAATAAGTTCGCCTTTAATAATTTTTCGGATGGCAAATATTGGGCTAATAACATCCTCTCAGTAAAAGGATTCGATAACCTAGACTTATTCTTAATGCATAGGAATGGCGATATTTCTTATTCGGCAGGGTTTAGTGATGAGACTGGTGTGTGTCTTTTAAGGGTAACTATTCTTGTTAATAGTAATTATAAAATAGAAAATGATAAAATCATGACTGATATCATAATGTCAGAATACGGGGAGCATGATTATATTGAATATATAAACGAATATAAGTTTTTTAAGTGGGAGAATGATGAAAATCTTCAAAAAGCTGGTTTAGAAGCTGTAATTTTAGGATTAGTAAATGATAGTATTAATAAAGAAACTCAAAACAAAATAATGTCATCAATCTTGTATCGTTTTAACAATTTTGAAAATTGTATATTAGAAGAGCCTGATCTTAAGCAAATTATTGGTAAAATAGGAATGAACTAATATTATTATAATAAAGTCTATTGTGTAAAATTCTGAGTAGTAATTTGAAAATAGTTAGGGTTTTAATTTTTTTTTAAAAAAAGTCGTTATTTTCTTCAAAAATCATAAAAAAAGCCTTGATATCTGGGTTGTAGGGGTGTATTAACCGCTTACTTTCACATGCAGGTATTTGTTTATCCCCTACATATTGGGATCGACACACCGGTGTTCTTTAAGAACTCAGCACCTGCAGAGGATTAACCGGAAAAGGAATTTTATTATGGCGATGCCTACATTTACTATGCGCGAGCTTTTGGAAGCTGGCGTTCACTTTGGTCACCAAAAACACCGTTGGAACCCACGTATGGGTGATTACATTTTTGGTGTACGTAACAAAGTACATATCATTAACTTATCAATCACTGTTCCATTACTTCACCGTGCGCTTGAGCAAGTGCGTGACGTTACGGCAGCAGGTGGTCGTGTTTTATTCGTTGGTACTAAGCGTCAAGCGTCTGGCCTAATTGCGGAAGCTGCGAAACGTTGTGGTCAATATTATGTAAACCACCGTTGGTTAGGTGGTATGCTTACGAACTGGGAAACAATCTCTAACTCAATTAAACGTCTTAACGTTCTTGATGAGAGACTTTCTGGTGACCTTGCGGGCCTAACGAAGAAAGAAACGCTTCAAATGACACGTGAGCGCGATAAGCTTGAACGTTCACTTGGTGGTATTAAAGAAATGGGCGGTATTCCAAGCGCTATTTTCGTGATTGATACAAACAAAGAAGAACTTGCAATTGCCGAAGCCAAGAAACTTGGTATTCCAGTTGTTGCTGTTTTGGATACAAACTGTAATCCAGAAAATATCGATTTCCCAATCCCGGGTAACGATGATGCGACACGTGCAATTGATCTTTATTGTAATCTTATTGCAGATTCTGTTCTTGAAGGTATCCAGCAAGAACTTTCTTCACAGGGTGTTGATGTTGGTGCGATGGAAGCACCAGTAGAAGAAATCCCGGCTGCTGCTGCGGAAGAAGCACCTGCTGAAGAAGCTCCGGCTGAGGAAACACCTGTGGAAACTCTTGCATCAGAAGAGAAAACTGAAGAATAATCTTCGTAAATATTGATTTTAAAACAAGGAAGAAATGATGGCTCAAATTACTGCCGCTCTTGTTAAAGAACTGCGCGACAAATCTGGCGCAGGTATGATGGATTGTAAAAAGGCCCTTGCCGAAAATGATGGTGACATCGAAGCGTCAATGGACTGGCTACGTCAAAAAGGTATCGCAAAAGCTGAGAAAAAATCTGGCCGTGTGGCTGCAGAAGGTCTTGTGGCTGTTGCATCAAACGGTGCGACTGCTGTTGCGGTTGAAGTTAACTCAGAAACTGACTTTGTTGCCCGAAACGAAGGTTTCCAAGCGCTTGTGAATTCAGTTGCTGGTGTTGCACTTGAAAATGCAGGGGATTTTGATGCCACCAATGCTGCTACTTTCCCTGGTGCATCTCACTCAGTTGAAGCTGAAATTACAGAGGCTGTTGGTACAATTGGTGAAAATATGACGTTCCGTCGTTCAGTTGGCCTTACGGTTCCAAATGGCGTTGTTTCAACATATATTCATAATGCTGTTGCCCCTAACCAAGGTAAGTTGGCTGTTCTGGTTGCGCTTGAATCTGATGCAGATGCAGGCGTTCTTGAAGCACTCGGAAAACAGCTTGCTATGCATGTTGCGGCCACAAACCCGCAATCAATGACAATTGAAGAAATGGACCCCGCAGCCGTTGAGCGTGAAAAAACTGTTCTAATCGAGCAAGCGCGCGAATCAGGTAAGCCGGATAACATCATTGAAAAAATGATCATTGGCCGCATGAACAAGTTCTATCAAGAAGTTGTTTTTGTTGAGCAAACATTTGTGATTGATGGTGAAACAAAGATCAAAAAAGTTATTGAAAATGCTGCAAAAGATGCTGGCACTGATATTAAACTTACTGGTTATACTAGAATGGAAGTTGGCGAAGGCATTGAAAAAGTAGAAGATGACTTTGCGGCGGAAGTTGCTGCAATGAACAGCTAATAAATAGTTATTTTTCGGGCTCAAATTACGTCTCTGCATTTACTGCTTTTCGTATTTGGGCCCGAACTGTATTTTACGCCGAAAAAAGTTAAAAACATAATGGACATATAGTCCATTTAAGAGCAAAGTACTGTAATTAAAAAAGGGAGAAGTTTTTATGGCCAATGAACCTCAGTATAAACGTGTGCTACTTAAATTGTCCGGGGAAGCTCTAATGGGAGAGCTGGATTACGGAATATCGCCAGATGTAGTAAAAAGAGTTGCTGAGGAAATTAAAGCGGTCGTAGAAATGGGCACACAAGTGTGTCTTGTGGTTGGTGCTGGTAATATCTTTCGTGGTGTAACAGGGGTTGCCAGTGGGTTTGATAGAACATCTGCCGATCATATGGGAATGCTCGCCACTGTGATGAACAGTCTCGCGATGCAAAATGCACTAGAGCAGAATGGTGTTGATACGCGTGTACAATCAGCCTTCCCAATAGCGTCGGTTTGTGAACCTTATATTCGCCGTAAAGCCATTCGCCATATGGAAAAGGGGCGGGTTGTGGTGTTTGCCGCGGGAACTGGAAACCCATTCTTTACAACCGATAGTGCCGCCGCACTTCGTGCAGCGGAAATGGGGTGCGATGCCATCCTTAAAGGCACACAAGTTGATGGTGTTTATAATGCTGATCCTAAGAAAGATCCAAATGCCGTCAAATATGACACTTTGACATATATGGATGTCTTGAAAAATGATTTAAAAGTGATGGATGCATCAGCAATTTCACTGGCTAGAGAAAACGATATTCCTATTTTGGTCTTTTCTATACATGAGCATGGAAATTTTGCTAATGTCTTGAAAGGGCAAGGGGCACATACTAAGATTTGCAACGCTTAATATTGTTCATCTTAGGGAAATAATTCTATATTATATTTAATTATAAAAATCAGGAGTGATTAAATGTCAACCGAACTGGATCTATCAGATATTAAACGTCGCATGAATGGTGCATTAGAAAGCCTGAAAAGTGAATTTAAAGGTCTTAGAACTGGACGAGCTTCCGTAAATTTATTGGACCCTGTCGTTGTGGACGCATACGGGGCACAAATGCCGATTGCTCAAGTAGGTACGGTTTCAACACCTGAAGCGCGACTTATTAGTGTACATGTTTGGGATAAGGGCCTTGTTTCATCGGTGGAGAAAGCCATTCGTAATTCAGGTATTGGTCTTAACCCTGTAGTTGATGGTGATACTCTTAGAATTCCTATTCCGGAACTTAATGAAGAACGTCGCATTGAATTGACCAAACTCGCAAAAAATTATGCCGAGCAGGCCAAAGTAGCAGTTAGAAATGTGCGTCGTGACGGAATGGAAACCATTAAAACGATGGAAAAGAATGGTGATATCGGTAAAGACGAGCAAAAAGCCCACGAAGACGATGTTCAAAAGCTAACCGATGAAGCAGTTAAAAACATAGATGAAGTGACTGCGGTTAAAGAAGAAGAAATCATGCAGGTTTAATGTTTAATGTTATTGGTAAAAGACGAACAAAAAGCTGACCAGAAAACTGAAGAGGATCGATTGCCGCTTCAGCATGTGGCTATTATCATGGATGGTAATGGTCGCTGGGCAAAGTCTCGTCGTCTTCCCAAATTTGTAGGGCATAAAAAGGGGGCTGATGCTGTTCGTGGTATTGTAGAGGCCTGCTGTGATCTGGATATTAAGTATCTGACATTATACGCTTTTTCATCGGAAAACTGGAACCGCCCTCCCGAAGAAGTCAGTGACTTAATGGGGTTGCTGAAAATATACTTAACCAAAGAAATTGATGAGCTGCACCAAAAGAACATTCGGATTAGTTTTATAGGAAGCAGAAACCGCCTTAGTAAAAATATAATTTCACTAATTGATATGGCGGAAGAAAAAACAAGAAATAATGATAAGTTGCGTTTGACATTAGCGTTAAATTATGGCGGTCAAGAAGAGATAGTCAATGCGACAAAGCAAGTTGCGGAGCAAGTCAAATCTGGCGATTTACAAGTTGAAGATATTGATGAAAAACTATTTGCAAGTCATCTTTATACTGGAGAAATTCCTGAGCCGGATTTAATAATTAGAACCAGCGGCGAACAACGCCTTAGTAATTTCATGCTTTGGCAAGCGGCGTATGCCGAATTTGTATTTCAGGATGTCTTTTGGCCTGATTTTTCAAGAAAACAATTATGTGATGCCATAGACGAATATTACAAACGAGATAGACGCTATGGCGCAAGGCCCTAAAAAAAACCAACTATTGATCCGGTTTTTATCGGCGCTTGTAATGCTTCCGGTAGCGATTTACATCATCATGATTGGTGGATTGCCTTTATTTATTCTGATATCTTTGCTGTCTGTGATAATTCTGTCAGAGTGGAATGGAATTTGTGAAAAGAAACCATTTTCGCTCCTCTTTATCGTTCAGTCAATTTGTACTGTTTTATTATTGCTACAGCTTAAAATGGGTAGCCAATATATGGAGTATGCTTTTGTTAGCAGCATTGTCTCTATCATCGCCGTCGCTTATTTGGTGAATGCAAAAATAGTTTGGGCGATTTTGGGTTTTTTATATACCTTTATTCCTTCTTATTCGGTTTTGCTTATTCAGGAAAATTTTGGATCACTGGTATTGCTTTGGATGATGTTACTTATTTGGGGAATGGATACTGGCGCATATTTCGTTGGTAAAAAAATCGGTGGGCCAAAAATGTCTCCAAAAATCAGCCCAAATAAAACGTGGTCGGGATTAATTGGTGGCACGATTACAGCAATGATTTTGGCATATGTTTTTTACATGTTTGCAGAAGTGCAGAATATAACAATATTTGAGAATGCCTTAATTTTGCTAATATTGAGTGGTTCTTTAGCAATATTGAGCCAAATTGGTGATTTAACGGAGTCGGCTGTAAAAAGACGATATTCGGTAAAAGATTCAGGTTCAATTATTCCTGGGCATGGTGGTGTTATGGACCGTGTTGATGGGATTTTGTTTGTTGCGCCGGCAATTTTATTTATAGCGAGTTTTATGTAATGCTGGTCATAGGATTAATTATATAATGAATATTAGTATTCGAGAGAAAGACCGTTTCAAGGTTATTGATACGCCCGAACATAAGGATATAACTATTCTTGGTTCTACTGGTTCAATTGGTACCAGTACTCTTGACCTAATTAGCCGCAATCCTGAAAAATATTCTGTTAAAGCTTTAACTGCAAATAGTAATGTAGAAGCGCTAGCGAAACAGGCAATTGCGCATAATGCAGAAATGGCCGTAATTGCGGATCAAGATAAATACTCGGACTTAAAAGAAGCTCTTCATGGGCATAATATTATTGCTGCTGCGGGAAGTGAAGCTTTAAATGAAGCGGCTGATACGTCCGCGGATTGGGTAATGTCTTCAATCGTTGGTGCAGCGGGGCTTAAACCGACTTTAACGGCAATTAGGCGAGGGGCGACAATCGCGCTCGCCAATAAAGAGTGCCTAGTATGCGCTGGTGAATTTATGATGCAGCAAGTTGAAGACTGTGGTGCTACGATTTTACCGGTAGATTCAGAGCATAATGCTATATTTCAAATATTTGATTTTGATGAACCAGAGAAAATTGAGAAGGTTACCTTAACAGCATCAGGTGGACCATTTTGGAATAAAGATATTGCTGATATGCAATATATTACGCCGGTAGAAGCTATTAAACATCCAAATTGGTCTCTGGGAGTTAAGATATCAGTTGATAGCGCTACGATGATGAATAAAGGTCTCGAATTGATTGAAGCTTACTATATGTTCCCTATTGAAAAAGAACAGTTAGATATAATTATCCATCCTGAGTCTATCATTCATAGTATGGTTTCATATATTGATGGATCGGTCTTGGCTCAACTTGGTACGCCAGATATGCGCACACCTATTTCATACACTTTAGGGTGGCCGCATAGAATGAATGCGCCGTCTAAAAAATTAGATTTAACAGAAATAGGGCAACTGAATTTTATTAGGCCAGATAAAGTTAAATTTCCGGCAATTAATATTACGCGAGAAGTGTTGCAAAAAGGAGGAAGTGCGCCTACTATCCTCAACGCTTCCAATGAAATAGCTGTTAAGGCTTTTCTTGAAGGTCAAATTGATTTCTTGGATATCACGAAAGTTGTAGAGAAAGCCTTGGATACTATTAAAATTCATCAAATGACTTGTCTAAATGATGTACATGATGTCGATGAGAATACAAGAATAGTAACTGGTGAAATAGTTGAAGGATTAAAGAAATAATATGGAAGCTCTTCTATCATATGGTCAAATGATTGCGTCATTTTTATTCGTATTGACTGTGCTCGTGTTTGTTCATGAATGGGGGCATTATATTATTGCTCGTATAAATGGTGTTCGGGTTGAGGTTTTTTCTGTTGGGTTTGGTCCTGAAATTTGGGGTTTTAATGATAAAAACGGAACAAGATGGAAGATAAGTTGGATACCGCTTGGTGGATACGTAAAGTTTTTTGGTGATGCTTCCGAAGCGAGTACCCCAGATGCTGCAATAAACGAGATGAGTGACGAAGAGAAAGAAGTATCTTTTCATCATAAAAATTTAGCGCAAAAGGCCGCGATTGTATTTGCTGGTCCTGCGGTCAACTTTTTATTTGCAATATTAATTATTGCAGGTCTTTATTTTACCTATGGAAGAATGGAATTATCCCCCGTTGTAGGCGATGTTTTAGAAGGCGGTGCAGCAAAAGAGGCTGGCATTGAAGCAGGTGATAGAATTGTTTCAATTGATGGTGAAGAAATTGAAACTTTTATGGATATTAGAGAGCATTTATTATTCAAAGTTGAAGATGCTGTGACTGTCGCCGTTTTAAGAGATGGTCAAACCATCAACTTAAACTTTAATCTTGGTATGGTTGAAGATGAAGATATCCTGGGACAACCTACTAAAGTTAGACAAATCGGTATCCGCAGCAGTATAAATCCAGAAGATAGAGTTTTAGTTCAATATGGACTATTTTCGGCACTTTGGAATGCGACCATAGCTACCAAAGATTTGACCATGAGAAATTTACAAGGCCTAGGCCAAATCATTGTAGGAAAAAGGTCCGCGCAAGAATTAAGTGGTCCAATTACTATTGCTCGTGTAGCAGGTAAAACGGCTGAACATGGATTAACGTCATTGATAAACTTTATGGCACTAATTTCTATAGGGTTAGGGATGGTAAATTTATTCCCAATTCCAATGCTTGATGGTGGACATTTGCTTTATTATGCGATAGAGGCCGTAAGAAGAAAAAAAATGAGCGCTCAAGCGCAAGAATTTGGTTTTAAGATTGGTGCACTTGTTGTATTAAGTTTGATGATATTTGCAACGTTTAATGACATATTAAAAATTGATTAAAGTGTAACGTATAAATTTATAAATTAAGGTAATATTTGTGGGTACTAAGAAAAAAATATTTGTTTATTTGCATGTTGTAGTGTTGCTAACTATTACACAGATATTTTTGCCATCAATTGCTATTGCTCAATCTGCATCCATTACGGGTCCTGTTATAAATAGTTTTGAAATTGTTGGTAATCAACGTATCGAAGAATCAACAATTGAATCTTATTTGTTATTAAATATTGGCGATAATTATAATGATCAACTTAGTGATGCATCCTTAAAAAGACTATTTAATACAGGGCTATTTTCAGATGTCGATGTTGGCCGACGAGGTGATACGCTCGTAGTTGAAGTCGTTGAAAACCCAATTATCAACCGCATTGTATTTGAAGGCAACAAATATAAAGATGATGATGATATATACGAAGAAATACAGCTTCGCCCCCGTATTGTTTTTTCTCGCGCGAAAGTTAGAGCAGATGTTCAAAGAATCTTAGAAATTTATCGCCGAGGCGGGCGGTTTGCAGCATCGATTGAGCCAAAGGTAATTCAGTTAGAACAAAATCGTGTTAATCTAGTTTTTGAAATTTCTGAGGGTGCGAAAAGTACAATTGGTAAAATTAACTTTCTGGGTAATAAAGTATTCAATAATGATATATTAAGGAGCAAAGTAGCGACGAAAGAAAGCCGTTGGTGGAAGTTTCTTGCCTCTGAAGATACTTATGATCCAGACCGTTTAAATTATGACAAACAATTATTAAGAGACTTTTATCGTGAACAGGGGTATGCCGATTTTCGAGTTACTTCTGCTGTAGCTGAACTATCTCCTGATAAACAATATTTTTATATTAATATTTCAGTTGAAGAAGGTGAATTATATAATTTCGGCAATATTACAGTTGAAAGTGAAATCGAGGAATTGGACGGAGAGATTCTAAAACAGCTTGTTTATACAAAAACAGGCGATATTTTTGACTCTTCTGCGATAGACGATTCTGTAGAATCATTAACGAATGTTGCTGGTCTTCGAGGCTATGCATTTATTGATATCAGACCTCAAGTAAGACGAAATCGTGCGGATAGAACAGTTGATATAACTTTTATCATTAATGAAACTCCGAGAGTTTATGTTGAAGAAGTTAAAATTATTAATAATGTAAGAACTCACGATAGAGTTATTAGGCGCGAAGTTCAATTAGTAGAAGGTGATGCGTACAACTCTGCGAGACTTAACCGGTCGGAGATTCGTGTGCAATCATTGCAATTCTTCCAAGATGTTGAGATTGAACAAATTGAAGGAACGCAAGCAGATAGATCGATTTTAGAAATCACAGTCGAAGAACAGCCGACAGGCGAATTATCAGCTGGCCTCGGATATTCAAGTTTTGAAGGGCTAATTGTTAACTTTAGCATAGGTGATAGAAACTTAGTCGGTAAAGGACAGCAATATAGAGCAAGTGCACAATTATCAAAACGAAGAAAACAAGTAGATTTGAGTTTTACGGAACCATATTTTCTAGGTCGTAGGCTAGCGGCTGGAGTTGATCTTTTTATTAGAGATACAAATTTTATTGAAAGTGGGTATCAGCAAAGAAGTGTCGGTACTTCAATTCGAACAGGATTTCCAATTACAGAATATGTGATTATGAATGTATCCTATAACTTAACACAAGATAGGGTCGTAACGCGCTTTTTCTCAGACAACCCTTATTTAACAGATAACTCGGGTGAATTTTTAACGTCCTCAATAAGATATGGACTAACTTATAATTCATTAGATAATCAACAAAAACCAAATAGAGGGCAGTTAGTTTCTGTAAGTCAAGAGGTTGCCGGATTAGGTGGAAATCAAAAGTTTCTTAGAACGAGAGGTAGTTATGATTATTTCTATCCAATTTATAAATTTTGGATATTCAACCTTTCTGCTGAAGGAGGGCACATAGAAGGCCTAGGAAGAACGATTAGGCTTAATAATAGATTTTTCCTTGGAAACCCTCAAATGAGAGGTTTCAATGAAGCAGGTGTTGGACCACGTGAATATAATGAAAATAATACGGAGTTTTTCCGAGGCTTTAATATTGGTGGTAACACTTATTATAAAGCGACAGCAGAACTCTTTATTCCATTGGGAGGTGGCGCAAGAGACTTGGGTATCGAGGCTAGTATCTATACGGACGTGGGTGCGGTATTTAATGTTGATGCAGAAGAAACCTTGATATCACCTGCAGGTGTGGTATATACGTTGCTCGGAAATAATGCTAGACCGAGGGTTTCTGTAGGGATTGGTCTCTCATGGCAATCACCATTCGGGCCATTTAGAATTGACTTGGCCAGAGCAATTAAAAACCAACGAGGCGACGAAACGGAATTTTTCCAATTTAATGTCGGAACGAGATTTTAATATGAAGAAAATGATGAATATGAAATATTTTTATAGTGCAGTAATAGCTTTAATATCAGTTATAGGAATTAATAGTCTTGCTAATGCTCAAGCTATTCCTGCTGCCAAAATTGCTGTTGTTGATAATAGGTTAATTGTAACGACGGCTGCAGTTGCTGTTGATATTAACAGACAAGTTGCTCAAATTCAGGCAGATATGCAGACGGAATTACAGACTAAAGGTAATGCTCTTCGGGCAGAAGAAGAAAGTCTTAAAGGACAAAGCGCAATTATGCCTCAAGAAGCGTATAATCAAAAAGCGCAAGAATTTCAACAAAAGGCAGTTGAGTATCAACGTGAAGTACAAATCAAACGCCAACAGTTGGAAATTGCAATTGCAAATGCTAATGCGGAAATTGAGCGTGCTTTAAAACCTATATTGCAAAAGGTATTGCAGGATACTGGCGCAACCATCCTAATAGAAAAAGGTTTTGTATTAGAGCAAGCGCCAGGTTTGGATGTAACGACGCGTGTTATTGAGCAACTTGATTTAGCTATGCCGTCAACGACTGTTGCTTTACCTGAAGTTCCAGAAGCTGCTGCTGCGCCCGTGGCTGCGCCAGCAAACTAAACATAAATATTTTTTAAAAAGCCTGCTATTTTCGATAGCAGGCTTTTTTTATAATTTTCTTTCAAATATTTTCAGTATTATTATACTGAAACAGCAAAATTATTATAGGAATGATTATGACAGAAGATGTAGAAAAGTTGGATGATATTGATATCAATCGAATTAAGGAATTAATTCCACATCGCTATCCTATGTTACTTGTTGATAAACTTTGTGATATCCATAAAGGTGATAAAGCAGTAGGTAAAAAAGGCGTAACAATTAATGAACCTTTCTTTCAAGGGCATTTTCCTGAAAAACCAGTTATGCCAGGCGTCCTTATTGTCGAAGCGATGGCACAGTCTGCAGCTGCTCTTGTTATGCTTAGCTTGGGTGAAGAGGCAGAAGGTAAGCTTGTCTATTTCATGTCTATTGACGCGGTAAAGTTTAGAAAACCTGTAGAACCTGGTGATATGCTAGAGCTTCATGTGAAAAAAGAACAGAACCGCCGTAATATCTGGAAATTTTCTGGTAAGGGTATTGTTGATGGCCAAGTGGTTGCCGAAGCAAGTTTTAAAGCAATGATTGCGACCTAATTTATGTCAAACGAATATAGATTACTCCATACCATGATCAGAGTGAGAGATTTGGATAAATCTATCTCATTCTATTGTGATCATCTCGGGATGGATTTATTAAGACGCAAAGATTATCCATCGGGGAAATTCACACTTGCATTTTTAGGTTATGGACCAGAAGAAAGTAATACAGTTATAGAGCTTACTTTCAATTGGGGGCAGGATGAAGGTTATGATTTGGGAAATGCCTTTGGTCATTTGGCAATTGGTGTTCCGGATATCTATCAAACTTGTGAAGGGCTTGAGAAGTTAGGTGTTGAAATACCAAGACCGCCAGGTCCAATGAAACATGGAACCACTGTGATTGCTTTTGTCAAAGATCCGGATGGCTATATGATAGAATTAATCGAAAAGAAATAAAAAAACCGGCTTCAATGAGCCGGTTTTCTTTTATGATATTAAGTCGTTACTAACGTTTATCTACATCAATGTAATTACGCTCGGTTTCACCGATAAATAATTGACGTGGACGACCAATTTTCTGTGTTGGGTCTTCAATCATCTCACCCCATTGTGAAATCCATCCAACAGTACGTGCTAAGGCAAATAATACTGTAAACATTGATGTTGGGAAGCCCATCGCTTTAAGAATAATACCTGAATAGAAGTCAACATTCGGGTATAGTTTCTTTTCAACAAAATATGGGTCTTCTAACGCAATGCGCTCTAGCTCTTTTGCAACGTCAAGAAGCGTGTCATTAACGCCCAACTCTTCAAGTACATCATGTGCGGCTTGTTGAAGTACTTTTGCACGCGGATCAAAGTTTTTATAAACGCGGTGACCAAAGCCCATAAGACGGAAAGGATCATTTTTATCTTTCGCCTTATTAATATATTCTGGAATATTATCAACTGATCCAATTTCACTAAGCATATTTAAGCAAGCCTCGTTTGCACCACCATGAGCAGGGCCCCAAAGTGAAGCAATACCCGCAGCGATACATGCAAATGGATTTGCACCAGATGAACCCGCAAGACGAACTGTTGATGTTGAAGCATTTTGTTCATGATCAGCATGAAGGATAAAGATTTTATCCATGGCATCCGCTAAAGTTTTACTTACATTATAATCTTCGCAGTTTGGAACCCCAAACGTCATATAGAGAAAGTTTTCAGCATAATTAAGATCATTACGAGGATAAACAAAAGGTTGACCAATTGAATATTTATAAGTCATAGCCGCAATAGTCGGTATCTTAGCAATCAAACGGTTCGAAGCAACGCGACGTTGCTGAGGATCCGTAATATCAGTGCTATCGTGATAAAATGCTGACATCGCACCAACGACACCACACATAATCGCCATTGGATGAGCGTCTCTGCGAAAACCACCAAAGAAACGAACCAATTGCTCATGAACCATTGTGTGATAGGTAATAGCTTTCTTAAATTCTTTATCTTGATCAGCAGTTGGTAGTTCACCATTTAAAAGCAGATACGCAACTTCAAGAAAGTCGCTTTTTTCAGCTAGTTGTTCAATAGGGTAACCACGATATAAAAGTTCACCTTTACCGCCATCAATATATGTTATTGAACTTTCGCAGCTTGCGGTTGATGTGAAACCGGGGTCAAAGGTGAACATATCGGTTTCAGCATATAATTTACTGATGTCGAGCACATCTGGTCCTGTAGATCCAGCATATATTGGCAGTTCATAGTTTTTCCCACGTACTGTTAACGTAGCTGTATCACCCGTAACTGTTTTTTCGTATTTATTTGTCATATGTCTCCATCCTTCTTATCTTAATATCGCTCTGATGAACTTCGTCATCAAAAAAGCATCTAATTTACGTTCTTATACTCTCAAAATATTAAAGAAATTGTTTATTTTTTGTGAAAATAACAAATTCCTATATTTGGTCCTTGATCCTAAACAAACTTTCGTCTTTTCCTAACCAATCAAGGACTTCTGAAATGCCTGGGGATACATTACTCCCTGTTAACGCGGCTCTTAATGGCTGCGCGACTTTTCCAAACCCTACTTCTTCGCGTTCAACAAATTCTTCAATAGCAGTTTGCAG
This sequence comes from Pseudemcibacter sp., assembly GCF_965661635.1. Taxonomy (NCBI): domain Bacteria; kingdom Pseudomonadati; phylum Pseudomonadota; class Alphaproteobacteria; order Emcibacterales; family Emcibacteraceae; genus Pseudemcibacter; species Pseudemcibacter sp. The sequence continues at coordinate 22,764 of NZ_CBFIEP010000057.1, forward strand.
CGCATCTCTATTCCAACTTTCTACGGTATTTAAATCATCATGGATTTTCTTCAAAATGACTTTTGAATCATCATTGAGTGCTTTTGCCGCTTTTGGAATGACGTCTAATGGGCGTTTCGCAAAAAGAAACTTAGCACTATCTGCTAAATCTATTAAATTCTTTTCACGATTTTTAAGCTCACCAATAGCGTTCTTTAATACGCCAATTTCTTGCTCACTTAGAGATTTATCTAATTTTTCTTCTAGAAACGGTAAGCAGCCTATTGCAAGTGTATCATCACTTGCTGTTTCGCGCATGTAAATACCGTTCAAATTTTCAAGTTTAGTAAAATCAAAACGGGAAGGTGATCTTCCAACACCATCTAAATCAAACCATTCGATAGCCTGAGTTTCCGAAATCACTTCTTCGTCACCATGAGCCCAACCTAGTCTTAAAAGATAATTTTTAAGAGCATCTGGTAAATATCCCATATCACGATAAGCATCCACGCCTAGTGCACCGTGTCTTTTTGAAAGCTTCGCCCCATCTGCACCATGAATAAGTGGTATATGAGCATATTCAGGTAACGGCCAGCCAATAGCATTGATGAGTTGAGCTTGTCTTGCAGCATTGGTTAAATGATCGTCGCCGCGAATAACATGGGTAACACCCATATCATAATCATCTACGACGACTGATAACATATAGGTTGGTGTTCCATCGGCGCGCAATAAGATCATATCATCCAATTGTTCATTTTGTGTAGTCACATCACCTTGAACATGATCTTTGATGACAATTTCACCATCTTTTGGCGCTTTGAAACGGATGACAGGATCAATTCCCTCAGGGGCTTCTGATGGATTACGCTCTCTCCAGCGTCCATCATAACCAAGTGAGCGGCCCTCTGCCTTTGCCTTTTCGCGCATTTCAGCTAGTTCTTCTTTAGAGCAATAGCATTTATAGGCTTTTCCCTCTTTTAAAAGCTGATGTGCGACTTCTGCATGGCGTTCACGGTTTTCATATTGAAAAACAACATCATTATCTACATTGAGACCAAGCCAATTAAGGCCATCAAAAATTGCTTCTACCGCTTCTGGTGTTGATCTCTTACGATCAGTATCTTCCACACGGATACGGAATTCACCACCATGATGGCGGGTAAATAGCCAATTAAATAATGCCGTTCTCGCACCGCCGATATGTAAAAAACCCGTCGGCGAGGGGGCAAATCGTGTCACTACTTTCTTCATTTTAACGCTCATGAAGCTCCATTTAGGATTAAATATTGATTTTTTGCAGCAATTTGATTGAAATGTATGCGAAATACATAAATGATATAAATGTCATCACTGCTTGATTTTGTTGGACTTTTACTAACAATAATTGACGGAAAATGGAAGCTTTTTATTTATAAAAGTTAATTTTTTGTAGGGGGAGCAAAAGAATCTTATCTTATATTGAAAAATTAAAATCGTCTTTCTTTTTGGAATATGAGCAATATATTCTAACAGTACCAATTCTTTTAGCATGTGGTATTGGTTTTTATTTCTCTGGGAATAATCAGTTTTCAATAATGCATGCAGCAATTTTAGCAAGTGTAACATTATGCAGTGCAATATTAATTCGAAAAAAGTTTCCTTTTATCAAATACATATTATTGGCTAGCTTTTTTATTATTTTGGGTTATGTGATTTCTGGATATCGAATTTATTCTGTTGCAACCGAAACATTAGATAAAGAGATAAGACCAACTAATATCGCCGCAACTGTCGAACGTGTGCATCTATATGAAGATGGAAAAATAAGATTAACGCTTAAAGATGCTGAAATAAGAGGGGTTAAACCCTTGAGCTTAGTAAATGTCAGGGTAAATAAATTTAGTGATATGCCTTATCCTGGAGATAAAATTAAAATTCGCGCGGGGCTCATGCCACCACCTGGCCCAAGTATGCCGGGTGATTATGATTATGGCCGGCAAGTTTGGTTTCAAGGGTTAAGCGCCGTCGGTTACGCCGTTACTGAACTTGAAATTACCAAGTAAAATGAAGGATTTAGCCGTTCCTATAATTCACTTCGTCAAAGAATGACGGAACGGATAAAAACAAACCTTTCCGGTGAAACGGGAACTTTGGCAGCAGCACTAATTACAGGAATTCGTGGTGGAATGCCGGAAAAATTAGCTGAAGCCATGCGTAACGCTGGGTTAGCTCATTTACTTGCGATATCCGGTTTACATATGGGACTTTTGTGTGGCGTTGTATTTTTTTCTTCTCATTTTTTACTCAGTTTATCACCACGATTAGCTTTAAAATATCCTATAAAAAATGGGCCGCATTTATAGCCGCATTTGCGGGGTTAGGGTATTTGTTTATCAGCGGTGCTTCAATTCCGACCATTCGTGCTTTTATCATGGTTATAATCGTATTCTTAGGTGTATTAACCGACCGTAAAGCCATTTCATTAAGATTGGTTGCGATAGCAGCTATATTCATCCTTGTAACCACCCCTGAGGCACTGGTTGGGGCTAGTTTTCAAATGTCATTTGCTGCCGTTGTTGCGCTCGTGATTGTTTTTGAGCGCTTCGGCAATGATTTCATGAATAAATTTCGCGGTGATAATGGATTTTCGCAAAAGGTAAAATATTTTATCATCGGCAGTTTATTTACATCACTGATCGCTGAAATCGCCATTGCGCCATTTGCGCTTTATCATTTCAATAAAGTTGTTCTTTATGGGCTTCTTGCAAATTTAATTGCTATGCCTGTTATGGGGTCGTGGGTGATGCCTTGGATTGTGGTAACATTGGTTTTAATGCCATTTGGCCTTGAATGGCTCGCTTTAGAGCCAATGTCATGGGGGCTTGAAATAATCATGGCTGTTGCATATTGGGTGTCAAGCCTTCCTGGTGCGACATTAGAAATCCCGGCAATAGATATTAAGGCCTTAGTATTTCTTGTTATTGGCGCGTTATGTTAGGTATATGGAAATTAAATTGGCGTTTTCTGGGCGTTCCTGTCATACTTAGTGGTCTTTATTTTGCTATTGAGTATAAACAACCTAATATCCTAATTGATAATGCCGGAAAGACAATTGCAATCCTTGGGGATGATAATTCACTTAGCCTTAGCCGAATGAATGGTAGAAGAATTGGAAAAAACCGCTGGCGGCAACGATATGGACTTTCAGAATTAGAGCGTTGGCAATATGAAAGTTTTACACCTGATCAAGCAGCAGGTAGGGAATTAAGTTGTGACAGGTTTAGTTGTCTTTACCGTCCGGAAAATTCAGATTTATTGATATCATTGGTTCAAGACGAACAAGCCCTTCTAGAAGATTGCGCAAATGCAGATGTAATCGTCAGTCTAGTGCCGGTTGAAATAAATTGTCCCGCGAAACTGGTTCTTGATAGATAGGATTTTTATAATAATGGTGGATATGCCATATGGTTGCCTGAACACCCATTAAACAAATAAAGTTCAAGAGTGTTAAAGAAGCACGTGGAAATTTTCCTTGGGTGAATTAAAAGTTATTGTGCTTCTTCTTCTTCTTCGGGTATTTCTTCACCGCGAATTTTCGCTATAAGCTCTTTAGCATTTTGTCTAGATCGCTTACTAAAGCCTATAGTCCCTCGTTTGCTAGCCATTGTAATAGGTATCCATTCGATCAAATCTTGCTTTTTAACAAATTGATTGTAAATGGGAAGGGCCTCTTCTTTGGTGTAACTTAAATTTCTTCCAAGTTCAGAATATTTCGGCCCTAATAGGCCCGCAGTGCGTTTTTGATATTCGATTTCCGCATCAATACGCGTGTGACTAAAATTTTCACTTACTTCTATAAAGTCGTAATAATCAACAATTTCATTACGCAGCTCTTCATCTTTAATAAGTTCAAGGTTACCGCTGAATTCAATTTCTTCGATGGTATTGTTGCTTACATTGACAACTAAGGAAGAACCTACAAAAGCGAGGGAAGTTATAAACCTGGTTGGATCTTCGTTCACCAACTCTTTGTTTTCTATTGTATTAAGAAGAAATTGACCATTTTCAAAATTTCTTTCGTTCATGCTAATAACATTATCGAAAAAACGAATATTCTGCTCTAATTCGCCTGCGATACGTTGAAGATAGCTTTCCCCTTTTTCAATACTCTTACGGTTCTCATTCCAGTCGTTCAGCTGAAAACCAAGATAAACACCAAAAATCACCACTAACATATCAAGAGCTACGGCAAACCAATTTTGGTCTTCTAAATGTTTAGTAATACGTCTAATTAACATAAGTTTATCCTTGCTCTGCTACTGAGAAGTAATCGTAATATTCACTGTCCATGCCTTTGTCAAAGCGCTCAATACATACATCAAGGACATAAGGGCGACCATTTTTCATTTCGACGCGGCACCGTTCAATGGCCTTTTTTAAGTCATCCGGATTTTCTACCCGTTCACCTTTAATACCATAACTTTCGGCCATCGTGGCATATTGTATATCGGGATGCTTTAAGTTTACACCGATATAATTGCCTGTTTCGGATGACCTGCCACGGTAGAAGTTTTGTGCTTTTCGGTTTGCTGCATATTCACCATTATTGAAAATAACGATTCCGATTGGAACATCATACCGTGAAGCGCTCCAAAGAGCCTGTGATCCAAAGTTAAAGGCGCCATCTCCTGTGAAACACCAGGTTTCTTTATCGGGGCGTCCCATTTTAATGCCTATGCTAGCCGCTAGCCCCCATCCCAGAACACCTGAATTGGTGGCATGGTTATAGCGGCGTTTTTCGAACGGTTTATTATGATCAATTTTGAAATAATCCCATAAATGATATTTAGATAAGATCAATTCAGTGGTGATTAATGCATCATCCGCAATTTGTGCATCAAGTTCGCGCATAAGGCGTGATGTTGAAATAGGGCGCCAGTCATGTTCAAGCGCTGCTTTTTCATCCATTTGAAGTCGTCTGTTTTTATAATATGTGTGAACCCATATATCGTCTTCACCTTTAATTCCGCGCTCTTTTAAATTTTTAAGTACGGCTCTCGCCGTTGATTTAACACTGGCAACATTGGCAATATCTACGGGATAGTTACGTCCGACTTCTGACCCCGCGAGACTGGTATGGATGATTTTTGCATCACGTTTAACCCACGGTACTGGTGATTTATTGACAACTTTAAACATATGACCACCAAGAGCCCAAAAACAATCTATAGAACCAGCAAGTTCTTTATCAATTCCAAAATTTCCACAAAAATGCGGATGTGTATTTGGATAGACGCATGGCATACGCGCCCCAAGGCTGACACCAGCACCAACCAGTTCCGCTATTTCCATAACTTCAGCACTTACTTCATGGCGAACACAATCGTCATCTAAAAAAAGCATGGGTCTTTCTGCTTCAATTAGAAAATCCGCTATGCGATTTACATCTTCGTTTTTTGGGGCAACATCCTTACTGACCATTGAACGGGAACGTGGAATAATTTCAGCTTTCTCGACATTAGTTTCCCAGTGATCTTTAGAAAAGGTGAGAAAAGTTGGTCCACCGGGCGGCGCTTCTGAAAGCATAAAAGCGCGACGAAGCGTTTCAGTAATTGTACTAGCGGAGGTCACATCCCATGTCCACTGAGCATATTCACTAGGCAGTTTATGAAGATTAGGTGCTTCAAGGAAGCCGTTACTTCCTCTATATTCAGTTGTTTGACGCCCAGCGGTAACCACAACAGGTGTACGGTCCCTATAGCAACTTACCATTTGCCCTAGCGCATAAGCTGCTCCTGCTACAGAGTGAAGATTTACGATTGAAGTTTTTCCAGTTGCTCGACTATATCCATCTGCCATTGCCATAGCGGCGTTTTCATGGATACAAGTGACATAATTTAAATTGTCGCGATCAACAAGCGCATCCAAGAACCCCACTTCTTCAGAACCCGCAAGTCCGAAAATATATGGCACGTCCCACTCAATGAGAAATTCCGCCATAAGTTCACCGCCGGTTAAGTTATTTTTAAAAATACTTTTTTCTGGTGTATCGCCGATTGAAGAAGCACTTACGGAAGGGATTGATAGTGAACTCGCTATGGTACCAGCTCCAATGCTAGAAACGCCAACATTTCTTAACTTGGTCATAAAAGTTCGTCTATCGATTTTATTATCAACGAAAAGTTTTGCTTCTTTGAACATTTATCTCTCCCTGATAATCATGGTAATCAGAAAAGAATAAAGATCAAGTCATAACAGTTATTGTCGTTTTCAAAAATGATTTAGGTATTACTCAACTCGTTTCCAAATCATACGGGCGCCGGGTGAATTATAAATATGAAGATGAGTTTCACCGACATCATAGTGACGATTTACGACAACATCTTTATATTTATCAACAAGATGTCCATACCGATTATAGGTGACAGTTTTTGTAGCAGTATCGATGTTATATTCCCCAAAATAAGCCGAATACCCATTTTCAATTTCACCGTTGGCATTTATTTCTTCATTCATGCGATCCGAACTTACCATTTGAACATGCATGATGCCTGATTTTGTAAATACGATGCTACCGATCAGTGTTGTATCTTCGATAACCAATTCTTCCCAAGTTTTTTGTTCATTTTGAACTTCAAATTTTACCATTTCCCACGCGCCAACAATTAATTCTTTATCGTTGGCATAAGCATTAATCGATAAAAAGACGGTAATCATAAATGTTAAGATGCGCATGGTATTCCTTAAATGGTTTCAATTAAAATTTACGGGGTGTTGGGTTATTGCTTTTTTTTCGATATTGTCGTGTGCCGGGTTTTCCTAGAGTTGAACGACCTTCTGGCTTTGGTCCGATATGTCGTGCCATTGGGTCAAAGTCGAGGCCAAGTTCCTTTTCTTCAAGTCTTTTGATCTCATCTCGTAATCTTGCTGCTTCTTCAAATTCGAGGTTTCCTGCGGCCTCAAGCATAGTTTTTTCAAGTCCTTCGATATATGAGCGCAAGTTATGGCCGACCAGATTGTTGGTATCAGAGGCATCAAGATCAACGGTAACATGATCGCCTTCCGCGGTGTCACCGATAACATCGCCGATAGATTTTTTGATGCTTTCAGGAGTTATGCCATGCTCGATGTTATAGGCTTCTTGAATGGCGCGACGACGATCCGTTTCCGCTAGGGCCGCGTTAATACTGTTTGTGCGTTTGTCGGCATAAAGAATAACCTTACTATCAACATTACGCGCGGCCCGACCGATGGTTTGTATAAGTGAAGTTGTAGAGCGTAAGAAACCTTCTTTATCAGCGTCAAGTATCGCAACAAGTCCTGTTTCAGGAATATCTAAGCCTTCGCGAAGTAGGTTAATACCAATAAGTATATCAAATACCCCTAAGCGTAAATCGCGGATGATTTCAATGCGTTCAAGTGTATCGATATCTGAATGCATGTATCGGACTTTTAAGCCGCTATCGTGCATATATTCAGATAAATCTTCCGCCATGCGTTTGGTTAGGGTTGTAACCAAAACACGATGACCATTTTTAATTACATCTTGAACTGCATGAAGTAGATCGTCTACTTGGCTTTCGACGGGGCGTATTTCGACAGGTGGGTCAATAAGTCCGGTTGGTCGAATAACTTGTTCAACATATTCGCCTCCGGTCTGTTCCAATTCCCATGGGCCTGGTGTCGCTGAAACATAAACGGATTGTGGTCTAAAATAATCCCATTCTTTAAATTTAAGCGGCCTATTATCAAGGCAGCTTGGAAGTCTAAAGCCGAATTCAGAAAGGGTGCTTTTTCGGGCATAATCCCCCCGTGACATTCCACCGATTTGCGGAACGCTCACGTGACTTTCATCCATGAAAAGAAGCATATTTTCAGGCAAATATTCAAATAATGTGGGTGGTGCCTCAAATGGGGCGCGCCCCGTTAGATGGCGACTATAATTTTCAATACCGGCACAAATTCCCGTCGCGGCTAGCATCTCAAGATCAAACTTGGTTCTTTGTTCAAGTCTTGCCGCTTCTAGAATTTTACCTTGTTGTTCATAAAGTTTAAGTGTTTGATCAAGTTCGGCTTTG
>NZ_CBFIEP010000058.1:0-2715 GCF_965661635.1 Pseudemcibacter sp.
ATTCAACACCGTTTGATCTTTCTTCTGCGGGGCCACTTGGTTCAACGGAATGGTTTGCAACGATGACAGGTAAAATCAACAAGCTTAAAATTGTTGAGGACAAAATGTCTGTTGATATTCAGAATATGCGTTTGATGCATCTAACGCGACCGCTAATCAATTTTGGTCTATATTGGCCATGCTAATTATTCTTGGTTCAATATGTCTTGTTCTTTCAATCTTCATTGTTAGATCAATTGTAATGCCTCTTAGAAACATAAGAGAAAGCATGGTTTCAATTGCTGAAGGCGATCTTGAAAGTGAAGTGCCACATGTATCTTATAAACATGAAATTGGTGCGATGGCGAATGCTGTGGAACATTTCAAAGCGTCAGGACTTGAAAATAAACGCATGGAAGCAGAAGCGGAAGAAAATCGTAAAAAGCAAGAAGCCGATGTTGAAGCAAGAAGAATTGCGAAAATTGAGCAAGAGAATGAGCAGAAGCAACAACAAGAAATTCTTGAAAAACGTGCAAGATAAGCACAGCAAAAAAGTCGTCGTGAACTTGCGCAACAATTTGAAGACCGTGTTATGGGTATTTTAGATAGTATTATTGGGTCAACTGATAATCTAAATGATATTTCACAGCAAATGGCTAATACTGCAGAAGTTACAAAAGAACGTTCAATGTCCGCGGATGTAGCGACGCGTCAAGCAGGATCGAATGTACAGGCTGTGGCAAGCGCATCCGAAGAGATGTCAGCGTCAATTGCTGAGATTACCAGAGAGGTTACAGACGCGGCATCAGTTGCAAATAACGCCGTCGGTTCGGTTGATCTTGCTGCGGAACGCGTTCAAACGCTTAGTGACGCTGCAGAAAAAATTGGTGAAGTTATCCAGCTGATTAATGATATTGCTGAGCAAACAAATCTGCTTGCATTAAATGCGACTATTGAAGCAGCACGTGCAGGTGAAGCCGGTAAAGGATTTGCCGTAGTTGCCTCAGAGGTTAAATCACTTGCAACGCAAACAGGCAGCGCCACCGAAGAAATACGGTCGCAAATTTCAGAAATGCAAGATGCAACAAATGGCGCCGTTAACGCAGTAAAAGACATCACTGAAACAATTACACAAATTAGTGATATATCCACTAGCATTGAAGCATCAATTGAAGAACAATCATCGGCAACAAATGAGATTTCGGAAAATGCCTTACAAGCGGCAACAGGTGCGGATGAAGTTAGTCGTAACATCGATGGTGTGAACCAATCAGCGACTGATACTGGTGAAGCGGCCCAATCTGTGCTTTCTGCATCGGATAAGTTTGCCAACCAAGCGCAGATACTTCGTAAAGAAGTGGATGATTTCCTCAATGAGGTGCGTGCAGGTTAATTCGATTATTTCTGAAGGGATTACTTTGGTTTAGAAAATTTCTTTGTAAACCAATAACCAATAGCACCAGTAATAATAGTTGCGGCACTAAAGGCGATCTCTTCCGTATTTTGAATAGTCAGATATCCAAGCGTTACAACCGTAATGGCAATAAATATGATCGGCGGCAATGGGTAAAATGGAATTGAAAAGTCACTTTCCTGATTACCGTGCCGCCGTCTTAGTATAAAGACCCCAAAAATCACGATCAAAGAATTGATGGCCATTGTGGCGCCGGAAAATAGTAAAATACTTTCAAAAGTGGCCGACCATAAAAAGATGAGAGCCATAATTGATTGAAGCCAAATGGCGGTCGTGGGAATACCGTGTTTATTGACTTTCCCTAAGCGCTCAAATAGGGAATAATCTTCGCCGAGCATTTGTAATACACGAGGCGCAGCGACCAACATAGCGCTAACGGTGGATATGAGCAGAAGCGACAGTGATAACCCCATAATGATCCCGCCTACGTCCCCGAAAGCATATCGCGCTGATATATAGCCGATTTCCAATTCACCGGCCATGGCGTCCATAGGGGCCGTCGCCAGAAACACATAATTTAAGATTAAATAACATGCCATAACGGCTGCGGTGCCGCCGATTAAAACACGTGGTAATGTTTTGCGGGGATTTTCAAGTTCCGATGTTAAATAGGTGGCCGCGTTCCATCCGGTATAGGCATAGCCCACATAAATTAACGAAACGGCAAACGCGCCACCGGTGAATAATGATAAATCTGATGATTTTGGTGCATAACTTACTTCTTGAACCGTATCAACGGACCAAAGTGCCGCGACGGAAAAGACAATAATTAATAGTATTTTGCCGGTGGTGAAAAAATCTTGTAACCCACCACTGTTTTTATGACTTGTTGAATGAACCGCTGTCATTACAATAATAAGAACGGAGGCAAGCATTAATGGATGAAGGGAGGGAAATACCGAACTTAAATATTCACCAAAGGTCATGGCCGCGAGGGCCGTAGGGGCGGCAAAACCGACAGTCGTTGAAATCCAACCTGAAACAAAGCCAGCACCGGGGTGATATATTTCTGATAAAAAATTATATTCGCCACCAGAACGGGGTAGTTTTGATCCGAGTTCCGCATAACATAATGCCCCGCATAGCGCCATGATGCCACCAAGAACCCAGAGAACCATAATAACAAAGCCAGACCGAATATCAGCAAGTTGGAAACCAAGGCTTGTGAAAATTCCAGTTCCAATCATATTGGCAATCACAATGGCCATTGCCGTTGCTGTGCTGAATTTACCCTTTGATGTCATGAACTTCCCTTTTTTGAT
>NZ_CBFIEP010000059.1:0-6103 GCF_965661635.1 Pseudemcibacter sp.
GAAGCGGTCAACCTTTTAAAATGGCTCTCGCCGGAGGGACAGGACAAAATCCAGATGCACCAAAAGAAGTATATTATCCCGTATATGATGGCCCACCTGTCAGGGTACCTTCTTTAAATGTTGATGGATTATCTATTCTGAAGCCACCATACGGAATCATAGCCGCATTTGACATGACCAAAGGAGAAATTCTCTGGAAAATTCCTCATGGTGAAACACCAGATAATGTACGTAATCATCCGAAATTAAAAGGAATGGATATTCCAAGGACTGGACAGCGTGGTTCTGTAGGTATGATGGTCACCAAAACTCTTGCCGTTGCCGGTGATATGCTAGTAACGAACCCTGATGATCGCGAACGTGGTGCAATGTTACGTGCTTACGATAAAACAACCGGAAAACAAGTTGGTGAAGTTTGGATGCCCTCAAGGCAGTCAGGATCACCTATGACCTATAGCATTAATGGACGGCAATATATCATTGTTGCAATTAGCGGCGGTTCCTACCCGGGTGAGATAAGAGCCTACGCACTACCCGAAGATTAATATTAGTAAAGATTAACAACAAAAAAACCCCCGGCGAAAATATCGTCGGGGGTTTAAATTTAAAGATTAAATTTAAACTGTTATCTCATTCCTTCGGGCCATGCTGGTCCTTGATCGAAATTAGTAACTTCTTTCATACCTTTGCTAATAAACTTCTGAACGCGCTTACCTTCATAAGTTTCGGTAGTGTAAATATTACCTTTTGAATCGGTTGCAAGACTATGTGGTGCAAACCAAAGACCTGGCAAACGACCACCACCACCAAACATGGCAATAGGCTCTAGAGTTTCACGATGAAGAATGTGAACACGTTGGTTCTGTCCGTCAGCAAGATAAACATATTTCTGATCCGCATCATTTGAAAAATCAAGATCCCAAGTTGAACCTTGTGATAATGTCTCATTCATAATCAGTTTTTCAAAAAGATATGTTCCATCCTGTTCAAATACCTGAATACGGTTAGATGAACGGTCACATACATAAAGTTTACCGTCTCTAGAAGGTTCCGCGCAATGAACTGGTCCGGTAAACTGTGGATGCGATGGTGTCGTAGGATCATGACGGTATCTTTCCGTTGGATCCTCTGGTGTTTTACCATATGCACCCCAATAACGTTTAAACTCACCCGTATCTGCATCAAGAACTGCAATTCTGCGATGGCCGTAACCATCAGCAATAAACGCTTCATTGGTTGATTCTACAACTTCAATCTCAGCAACACGTGAAAAATGAGTTTTACTGTTACTGTCTGGTTCACGTACACCAGGTGTACCATACTGCGCTAAAAATTTACCATCACGGGTAAATTTAAGAATGTGGCTATCACCACCACCATTCCCACCAATCCATACGTTACCTTTGTGGTCAACTTCGATACCATGGTTTGATGCTGGCCATACATATGGTGCACCTTCAACTGGGCCACCCCATGCGTTGACCATATTGCCCGCTGGATCAAATTCAACTATCGGTGGCGCTGGTTCACAACAAATGGACACGCCACTTGCAAGACCAATTTCGGTATTTGTTCCAAAAATGCCTTCGCCACTTGCACGATGAACGATAAAAACATGATCCCGCTCATCAATAGCGACCCCAATCACATTTCCTAAAATCCATTCGTTTGGAAGTGGTTTTGGCCAAAATGGATCAACTTCAAATGACGGTGCCATCGGTCCTTGAGCCGTAGCTTCATCAGCATCAATCATAGATTGACCAAGACTTAAGCCAACGAGCGACACTGCAAGGGCGGCTCCCGCCAATACTTTATTCTTAAATTCCATTATTTCATTCCCTAATAAATTATATCAATTCGGAGATCCAACCGGACTACATTCCCCAAAAAGACTGTATGTAGTGGCTGAATGTTACTGTAATTATTCAAACATTTCAAGTTGAGTAACATAATTAGAATTTTAATCATTTAAAAATAAAAAAACCCCCGGCAAATTAACGCCGAGGGTTAAATCATTTAAATACTGAAAAGCGGCTTAGTTAAGCTCGCCAGCAGGCCATAGTGCACCCTGATCCATTGCAGGAATATCTGTGATACCCTTAGCAATAAACTTCTGAATACGCTTACCTTCGTAAGTTTCAGTTGTATAGATGTTACCTTTTGAATCTGTTGCAAGACTATGTGGTGCAAACCAAAGACCAGGTTGACGGCCACCGCCACCAAACTTAGTTAGCACTTCCATTGTTGAACGTTCAATAATGTAAACGCGTTGGTTTTGACCATCAGCAAGGTAAATATATTTTTGATCAGCGTCACGTGAGAAATCAAGATCCCAAGTAGAACCTTGAGCCCCAGTTTCAGGAGCAATCAACACTTCTGATTTATAATTACCAGCGCGATCAAAGACCTGAATACGGTCTGATGAACGGTCACAAACATAGATTAAACCATCGTTTGATGGCTCAACACAGTGAACTGGGCCCGTAAAGGTTTTGCTTGGTGGTGTTGAAGGGTCATGACGATAACGCTCTGTTGGGTCTACGATGTTTTTCTCACCATAAGCACCCCAATAACGTTTGAACTCACCCGTATCAGCGTCAAGAACTGCGATGCGACGGTTACCATAACCGTCCGCAATAAACGCTTCATTTGTTTCTTCAACAACGGAGATTTTTGCTACGCGTGAAAAATGAGTTGTGTCGTTACTATCCGGCTCGTTAATACCAGGTGTACCATATTGTGCGATAAATTTACCATCGTTGGTAAATTTAAGAATATGCGAATCACCGCGGCCGTTACCACCGATCCATACGTTGCCTTTATGGTCAACTTCGATACCGTGGTTTGAATCAGGCCACACATATGGTGCACCCTCAACCGGACCACCCCATGCACGTACAAGATTTCCGTCGGCATCAAATTCCACGATAGGAGGAGCTGGTGTACAGCAGATACTTGTACCTTGCTGAAGACCAAGTTCAGCGAAAGGCTTAAAGATTCCATCGCCCCATGCACGGTGTACGATATAAACATGATCGCGTGCATCAACGGCAACACCGATTACATTCCCCAAGATCCAGCCATTCGGCAGCGGTTGTGGCCAGAACGGATCAACTTCAAATGACGGTGCTTTTGCAGACTGTGCAGTCGCATCCGTTGCATTCATCATTGATTGTCCAAGGCTCAAACCGATGAGTGAAACAGCAAGTGTTACCCCCATCAAAACCTTATTTTTTAACTTCATGATTTCTTTCCATTTTTTATTTTATTCATTCAGTTTAGCATAACGTTTGCATTTCCTAAACTGAACACTATGCTGTGACATAATGATACAATATATCATTCCGGCGTTCAAGCATTGAATCGCACCATTTCTATATCAATAAAATTTGACTCTTTCCCTAGGGTTTCCTATGAAAGACGTCAATAAAAATAGTGAAGATCGACAAACTAGGGAACACAAGAGAAAATGGCACTTTTTACTCGTAAAGCTACGAAAAATTCATTGAAAATACTCCTTTCAATGATGATATTTTTTTCATCTATGACCAACATCGTCAAAGCACACGATATTCCGGCATCTGTTACGGTACAAATGTATGTGAAACCAGAGGGTCAAACCTTAAAATTGTTACTTAGAGTGCCTCTTGAATCCATGAGTGAAATTATTTATCCAACTTGGGGGCCAGGCTATCTTGACTTCGAAAAAGCTGATAAAGCGTTACTCGATGCTATCGCTGTTTACCTTACAGACGAGCTAAGAGTATATGAAAATGGGGAATTAATTTTAGACAAAACAGTAACTGCATACCGTGCAGAATCCCCTCAAAATCGTGCCATCCAAACGTGGGAAACGGCTATTGAGAACATCAATAAGCCTCCACTTAAAAATGAGGAGCGCCTTTATTACGGGCAGGCCGTTTTGGATGTTTTATATGAGTTCCCTATTACTTCTGATAAATCACAATTTTCCATTCATCCGACATTAAATAAGCTCGCCAGCATTACCAATACTGTATTAAGGTTTATTCCGCCAGAAACCGGTGAGCGCGTATTTAACTATATTGGTGATCCAGGAGAAGTTGTTTTAGACCCTAGTCTTTTACACGCACTATATGAATTTATGGAATTAGGTTTCTTTCACATCTTAGAGGGAACCGATCATATCCTTTTCCTTCTCTGTTTGATTATCCCAATGCGTAGTTTCCGCGCTCTAATTCCTGTTATTACATCCTTTACGATCGCACATTCTATTACGTTGATCTCAACGGCATTCGGTTTAGCGCCTCAAGCTTTATGGTTTGCGCCACTGATTGAAATGCTGATTGCACTTTCTATTGTTTATATGGCGTTTGAGAATATCGTCGGAGTTAATCAAGAAAAAAGATGGATGATGACATTCGCTTTCGGACTTATTCATGGTTTTGGTTTCTCATTCCTTCTTTCCGATAGCATGCAATTTGCAGGAACTCATTTGTTTACGTCGCTCTTATCTTTTAATCTTGGTGTAGAACTAGGACAAATTTTCATTCTTATTCTCGTTCTCCCTATACTAAATCTATTGTTCAAATATTTAGTACAGGAAAAAACAGGCTCAATTCTTTTGTCTGCTCTTGTTGCTCATAGCGGATGGCACTGGATGACAGAACGAAATGATGCTTTAAATCAGTATATTTTCGTGATGCCGGAAATTGATTCTGCCTTTTATGCCGAATTAATGCGTTGGGGAATGTTGCTAATAATCATCGCGTTTGCTTCTTGGGCAATGTACGAATTTACAAAATACATCGAGAAACGATTTAAATAATAAAAAGCCCCTTAAATAAGGGGCTTTTCTCTATCAATTGTTCTTAGTATCGTTTAGCGTTGAGGCGGGTTTGCAAAATATCCTTTAGGGATATATTTACGCATTCTACGTTGTAGCACTTCAGCGCCATATACGTTACCGTCTTCATCAGCCGTTACGCCTTCTGCAACTGATGTATAACGTGGTTCCATTCCATTGTTAGGATCTGGAATAAAGGCCGTGACCCAACCCGTTTTTGAACTACCGATACGAATACCGCGTTCCCAACCAGGATTACGTTGATAACCTGTATTTGATTCACTATCTGCCACATACATTGTGTCATTTTTATCAATATAAACACCACTTGGGCGACCAAACTGTGTCCAGTAATCAAGGTGCTTACCATCCTGATCAAAAATTTGAACACGGTTATTATAACGATCTCCGACAAACACTTTACCTTCTGAATTCAAAGCAATCGCATGTGGTTCGCGAAACTCACCACGCTCGGAACCGGTCACGCCCCATTCCGTGATATATTCGCCTTTACTGTTATATTTTACGATGCGGTTATTACCACCAGCACCGTGACCGTCTGCCACAAAAATATCACCGTTAGGCGCTACAGCAACATCACATGGTTGGTCAAAAACATATTTGTCTTGGCCAGCAACACCGGCTGTACCTAGTGACATAAGAAGTTCACCATCAGGGCTAAACTTATGAACTTGATGACCTTTTTTACGTTCTTCATCACCACGCGCATCAGCAATCCAAAGGTTTCCATCCGGATCCACATGAATTCCGTGAGGCCAAACGATCATGTTTTTGCCAAACATTTTCAATATATTGCCTTCTTGATCAACCAACATAATGGGATCAATTTCCGGCGTATCAAGACAATTTCCATTGGCACCACAACGTTCTGATACCCAAATTTTATCATCACCCGCATAATATACTGTACTCGTTGAGCCCCATACACGCCCATTTGGTAATTCAATCCACTCGCCTTTAATCGCTTCATAAGGGTTAGAGACCTGGGCATTTGCCGTACCAACGAATGCTGCTGTCACCGCGCTCGCTGTTATGAGCAGCTTTGCTAATGTATTTTTCTTTAACATTTCATGTCCTTTAATTTTGTGAGTTTGTTATTTTATAACACGCGCATTGGACAATAAATTATCTAATTTGTAAAGACTAGATGGCCTTTAATTTTTTTGATAAGAATTCTTTTTCTCTTTCATTCCCGCTAAGTTTTACGGCTTTTTGATAAGCACGTTTGGCAATATCATTATTACCTGCTCGCAAATA
>NZ_CBFIEP010000060.1:0-3193 GCF_965661635.1 Pseudemcibacter sp.
CGGTGACGTTGGTAAAATTCGCATTGGGGAAAGATCTAACGTGCAAGACGGAAGTGTATTACACGTGGATAGTGGTGGAAATGATACCATTATTGGTAATGATGTTTTGATTGGGCATATGGCGATGGTTCATGGTACCACCATTGAAGATGAAGGCTTCGTTGGGTTTAGTGCTATGACAATGGACGGTAGTTTAATTAAAAAAAATGGTATGCTTGCAGCTGGTTCACTACTAAGTCCTTGGAAAGCCGTGGGCGAAGGTGAAATGTGGATGGGACGTCCAGCAAAATTTGTACGTGAACTCGGCGAAAGTGAATTTCGTGCCCTTTCCAAGGGGGCGGCAAAATATGTTCGTACAGCAACAGATTATCTTGATGAATACAAGTGAATATAATTTCTCGTTGCTTTAAATACTAATCTCATTAAAATTAGCAAAAAAATAAAATACAAAATAGTATTGGGAGCATTTTATGGAATCCACCTTAGCGGATCTCGCTGGGCAGCTTTATGGTATTGTCTGGAACGTGGTGATGCCCGTCTTATTACTTGGAACGGGTGTATATTTAACAATTGGTCTTAAATTAATGCCGGTGCGGCGCTTAAAAGCTGGATTTCAAACACTTTTTAGTAAAAAATCAACACAACATACCGAAGCAAATGATGGTATTACCCCATTACAGTCTTTAATGACGGCACTTTCCGGCACGATTGGCGCTGGTAACATTATTGGTGTGGCTTCTGCGATACTTATTGGTGGCCCCGGGGCTATTTTCTGGATGTGGATGACGGCCCTTTGCGGAATGGCTACGAAATATGCAGAAGCATTGATGGCGATTAAATACCGTACGCGCAGTGAAGATGGCATGCTCATCGGTGGTCCCATGTATTATATTCGAATAGGGTTGGAAAAAAAATGGTGGTTCCTTGGTGCGGCCTACGCAATTATGATGGTCATCGCCGGTCTTGCCACTGGCCATATGGTTCAAGCGAATGCTATTTCCGTCGTTTTAAGTGAAAACTTTGGCATCAATAATTGGGTAACGGCGGTTCTTTTATCAATTTTGGTTTTTGTTGTTATTATTGGCGGTGTGCGCTCAATTGCGCGAATGGCTGAAATTACAGTGCCAACCATGAGTATTTTGTATTTATTATGTGGTGCGGTTATTCTTGTTATAAATGTTGATGCAATTCCAACTGCATTTGGTTTGATTTTCGAGGGTGCTTTTAGTGGTACCGCTGCCGTAGGCGGTTTTGCGGGTGCAGCGATTTCAGCAGCGATTGCACAAGGCGTATCACGCGGGCTTTATTCCAACGAAGCAGGAACAGGAAGTGCAGCTATCGCCCATGCATCATCGGAAACCAGTGATCCTATTCAACAAGGTGAAATCGCGATGCTTGGAACCGTGATTGATACGATTATTATTTGCACATTCACATCGCTAATTATATTGACGGTTCAAATTGATATTGGTGGTGTTGTTCAAAGTACATGGATGTTTGGTGATGATGGAAATTCTGGCGCTATTTTAACATCGCAGGCTTTTGCAGCGGGGCTACCAGGTGGTGGTTATGTCGTGATTGTGGGTCAATTGGTTTTTTCATTTACAACTATCATTGCGTGGAGCCTATATGTCGAAAGAGCGGGTGTTTTCTTAAGCAGTGAAAAATTAATAATGGTTTTTAGACTGTTAAGCGTGGCGACGGTTTTCCTAGGGTGTGTAGGTGAATTTGCTACAATTTGGGCCTTTGGGTTGGCAACATTAGGTATCTTGGCCGCGCCAAATTTAATTGCGTTACTCATTAAAAGTCCGGAAATATTCCAAATGACACGAGAAGCACATCAAAAGCGACTTGAAACAAAAAAACAATCTGCTGAATAATCAGGGAAGGTAAAAGTATGGCGATAAGTTCTGAACATGAAATGAAAAGTCAGTGGAATTCAAGAACGGGTTTCCTGTTAGCTGCCGTTGGTGGTGCCATTGGACTTGGTAATATTTGGCGATTTCCATTTGAGGCGGGTGAAAATGGTGGTGCCGCTTTTGTTATTATTTATGTTGGTTTTGTCATCATAATTGGTTTCCCGCTTCTTGCGGCTGAAACAATGCTTGGTCGTTATGGTAAGCAAGGGGCTGTTACTAATTTTGGCCATGTCGCCAGAATGGAAAACAAATCACAAAATTGGAAGTATATCGGCTGGTTTATCGCCTTTAGCTCATTTATTTTATGTTCTTATTATAGTGTGATTGCGGGGACGACGGCTGCATATGCTTATGAAGCAGTGATGGGAAGTTTTGTGGGTATTACACCCGATGGCGCCGTCGATCTTTATGCAAGTTATTCCAGTAATCCTTTTAAACTGACATTTTGGCATGCTTTCTTCATGATAGTCTGCGCATTAATTCTATCAAATAAACTGAATGATGGAATTGAAAGAATGACATCAATCGCGATGCCAATCTTCTTCTTTCTATTACTATCACTTATTGTGATGGCCGCATTCATTGGTGATTTTGCCGCGGGCGCTGCGTTTTTATTTGAACCTGATTTTTCAAAAGTAACGCTTGAAGTAGTCGTAAGCGCGCTTGGTCAAGCATTCTTCTCTATCGGTGTTGCCCTCGGTATAATGCTTACATTTGGTGCTTATTTACCGCAAGAAACATCTATCGTAAAATCAGCATTTATTATCTGTATTGCGGATACTTGTGTCGCTGTTTTTGCGGGTCTTTCAATATTCCCAATCGTATTTGGTTTCGGGATGGAGCCTAATGTTGGCTCGGCGCTTGTATTTAATACTATGACTGTTGCATTTGGCCAGTTAGAATATGGTGGCATTGTTGGTGCTGGATTCTTTACGCTTCTGGCGATCGCTGGGTTTACAACACTTCTAGCATTGATGGAACAAATGGTCGTTTATTTGAATAAGTTTTATGATATGACGCGCCGTAAATCTGCAGCAATTGTTACTGGCGCAATATTCCTAGTGGGCATGCTGTCCGTATTTTCGAGTAATATACTTTCACATGTAAAAATTGCCGGATTAGGATTATTGGACAGCTTTGACTGGTATGTTAATCAAATCGGATTGCCGCTTGGTGGATTGCTTACGGCAGTATTTGTTGGCTGGGTTATCAAAAAACAGAATGTGATAGAAGCTTTCGGTGAAAATGAAAGTCATCTTGATCTTCTTTACATG
>NZ_CBFIEP010000061.1:0-13364 GCF_965661635.1 Pseudemcibacter sp.
ATTTTCCATGGGATCGATTTATAAAAGCCGTTGATCTTAAAAAAGAAACACCTTCTAATAATTAATTATGTAAGCAATAAGCGCCATTGGGGGATAAAATGAAAATCTTAAAATTAACTATAACAATATTTCTTTTTAATTTGTCTGATATATAATAACCTTATGAATAGTGTAATGAAATCTGATGTCTCTTATACCCCAGCAGAATTGCTGAAAAGCTATATTGAATGGGGAGCCGATGAAACAATCTCAGAAGAACCAATTAATTGGTTTTCTAAAACAGATAATATACAAATAAAACAAAACTCTGCAGCCAAAACTTCAAGTAATACTTCATCAAAATCCAAACCAGTTTCACAAACACCCCTTGCCTCTCAACAAGAACATATTGATATGGCCAAAAAATTGGCTGCAAATTGTAAGAACTTAGATGAATTAAGCGCAGCGATTCTTGAATTTGAAGGATGTAGCCTTAAAAAAACGGCATCAAACACTGTTTTTTCCGATGGAAATGTTAAAAGCGACATTATGATCATCGGCGAAGCGCCTGGTGGTGATGAAGATCGCGTCGGCAAACCTTTCGTTGGCGAAGCAGGTCAATTGCTTGACCGCATGTTTGCCGCAATAGATATGAAGCGGGAAAATGATTTCTACATCGCTAATTTATTGCCGTGGCGACCACCAGGAAACCGCAAGCCGACAGATGGGGAATGTGAATTATGCTTTCCGTTCATTAAAAGACATATTGAATTATTTGAGCCAAAATTGATTATTTCTGTCGGTGGCACGTCAGCAAGCACCCTTCTCAATACAAAATCAGGCATTACTAAATTACGTGGCAAATGGCAGGAATATATTATGAGCGGCACAACCGTTCCTATAATCCCTATTTTTCATCCGGACTATTTGTTGCGCCAACCGCAATTTAAAAAGCAAACTTGGCATGACCTTCTGGCGATTAAAGCAAAAATCGGAGAGCTAAACATTGATTAAAAAACTTGTTCTTACCCTTTTATTTTTAAATTTCAGCTATGCTAATGCGCAAGTCAGTGACAGTATTGACCTTGAACCATTAAGCGCGGATGACGTTGAAGCGTATCAGAATGTGTTTTATGAACAAAATCGTGGAAATTGGAAACGTGCTGACCGCGAAATTAAAAAAATCGCCAACCCGATATTAATGGGGCATGTCTATTATCAACGATATATGCATGCGACAGCCTATATTTCAAAATTTTCCGAACTTAAAAACTGGATGGAAAATTATGGTGACTTGCCGGGTGCGCAGCGCATATATGACCTTGGCGTTCGTAAGAATAAAGGACGTCCCGGTGGCATGATGCGGCCAATGACTGGAAAATCATATGCCTTTCCAGCGGATAAGCCAACCCCACCATCACGTGCTGAGATTGAACGCGCACAAGCGGACAAAGAAAAACAACAAACCCCACAAACAGAAACCCAACGTCGTAAACGCCAAGAACGCCGCGATATTGCGGAACTTAACCGAAACATCAGCCGTTATTTAAGACAGCATAACGCCGCAAGAGCGGAAAAGCGCCTATGGGCATTCGTTGAGCGTGGTTTATTAACAGAACTTGAAATCGATACCCAATTATCCCGCATCGCTAATGAATATTATCTTACCAATTATGACGATAAAGCATTAGCCCTTGCGCAGATCGGGTCAAGATCACGTGAATTTGTTTCACAAAGCGATTGGATCGCAGGGCTTGCCGCATGGCGGCTTGGTGATTGCGCGGTTGCCGCAGAACATTTCCAACATGTTGCTAACTCATCTGTTGCCGGTGACTGGACCGCGGCCGCAGGCGCATATTGGGCCGCTCGCTCTTATCTTGCTTGCCGTCAACCAGATCAGGTTTCACCAATGCTTAAGAAAGCAGCAAGTTTCGACAAAACTTTTTACGGTATATTGGCCGCACGTCAGTTAGGCATAGATTCCAATTTTGATTGGTCTGTTCCTGATTTTACCGATGCGAATTACCGTGAAATTCGCGGCCTTTCTAGTGTTCACCGCGCAATTGCGCTGGCACAAGTTGGGGAAAATACACTCGCTGATCAGGAATTAAGCACCGCATGGGCGCAAACACGTGATAGTCAGCATCATTCCCTTCTTGGACTTGCAGCGCGACTTGGACTTGCGGCAACGCAGCTAAATATCGGCAGGATCGAAGAACAAAAACGCATCGCGTCACTGGATAGTTCACTTTACCCGGTTCCTTATATAACACCAGACGGCGGCTATACCCTCGACCGCGCCCTGCTTTTTGGTATGATCCGTCAAGAAAGTGCCTTTAACAGTTGGGCGAAAAGCGGCGTTGGTGCTCGTGGTTTAATGCAGCTTATGATGGGTGCCGCTGGTGATATGTCACAAAACCGTCGCCTTCAACGTATTAAGCTTGATGACCCTCGTTACAATATGTTCCTTGGTCAAAAATATATGAAAACCATGCTCGGCAAACAATTTGCCGACGGAAATCTGTTTAAATCTTTGACCGCTTATAATGCTGGCCCGGGCAACATGCAAAAATGGGTAAAAAGCACGAATTTCCGCGATGATCCGCTTTTATATATCGAAAGCATCCCTGCCCGTGAAACACGCATCTATATTGAACGCGTTTTATCCAACATGTGGATTTACCGTATGCGTATGGGACAGGACATCCCGACACTTGACGCCGTGGCGTCAGGGAGCTGGCCGATTTATCAAGGTCAAGACAACATCCAAACAGCCCAAAATAATAATTAAAGAAATAATCATGGCCATTGATGAAACCAAAGAATTCCTGCCTGTTAATATTGCAATTCTAACCCTTTCCGACACGCGTACATTTGAAAACGATAAATCGGGTCGAGTGCTTGTTGATAAATTAACGGATGCTGGACATAACCTGATCGACCGCGCAATTATTAAAGATGATAAAGACGACCTGCGCGCGCAGTTATCTGAATGGGTTGAAAATGACGATGTTCAGGTGATTATCGCAACGGGCGGCACTGGGCTTACGGGGCGCGATATCACACCGGAGATTTTTCACGAATTTTATGAAAAAGAAATCGAAGGATTCGGTGAATATTTTAGGTATATCAGTATGAAGCTAATCGGCACATCCACCATCCAAAGCCGCGCAACGGGTGGTGTTGCAAATGGTACCTATATGTTTGCCGTTCCAGGCTCACCTGGTGCATGTAAAGACGCGTGGAACCATATTTTCTCAGAACAGCTCGATATTCGTTTCAAACCCTGCAATTTCGTAGAAATGATGCCCAGATTAAAAGAGAAATAATGAAAACACGATCATTAGAATCTAATAAGGCACCAAGCGCCGATGGCGGTTATTCGCAAGCCTTTGAAGTAAGCGGTGCAACCCGTACGCTTTATATCAGTGGGCAAATTCCCGTTGATAAAAATGAATATGTACCATCCGACTTTTCTGATCAGGCGCGCCTCGTTTGGCAAAACATCATTCATCAATTGGAAGCCGCCGATATGTCGCTTGATAATATCGTGAAACACACAACATATCTGGCATCCCGTGAATACCGCGATGACAATAGCCGTATTCGTCAGGAAATTTTAAGGCAAAGAAAACCCGCGCTCACCGTGGTAATCGCGGGTATTTATGATGAAGCATGGTTTCTTGAGGTCGACGTAATCGCCTCTGATTAACTCTGCCGTCACTCGCCGACTTGATCGGCGAGGCTAGTGAACTTCAAAATTGCGTAAGAAAAATTAATTTCAATGATTAATGGATCCGCCGATCAAGTCGGCGAATGACAATTTCTATTTTACAATTTCATCGTATAAATCAATCCATAATGGATTTTTTTCTTCGAATAATTCCATTTTCCATTTGCGCTGATAACGTTTTAGGGCCTTTTCCCTTTTAATGGCATTCTTGGCTGAAGAATGTATTTCGAACCAAACCAGATTAATTACATCATGTTTTTTTGTAAAACCTTCTACAACATGATTTTTATGTTCCCATACTCTTCTAACTATATTATTGGTCATACCCATATACAGTGCTCCATTACGGCCACTCGTTAGTATATAAGTATAATATTGCAACCTATCCCCCAAAACCTTTAAATCACAAAACGTTTAATCATTCATATAAATGCTATCCATTAATTCATGGCGTGGGCCGTTATCATCACAAACTGCAAAGAAACGCCCTTCACCGCCGCGCATTGCGACACCAGCGTACTGGCTTTTCTTATCAAGCACATAGAATTGCAGATTAAATCTAATCTCGCCCTTTTCATTCATATAACGCTCATTACCCACGCAGAAATCTTTCACACGGTTAAGGGCGTACATGCCCGCATCTTTCGGATGCATTCCGTCACGCATTTTTTCAACGATTAAAAACGAACAAAGATGATAAAGGTTCATTTCACCAAGTCCGGTTGAACCCGCGGCACCAATATCATTATCCACATAAAGACCCGCACCAAGGATCGGGCTATCTCCCACGCGGCCCGGCACTTTAAACCCGCGACCAGATGTTGTTGTGTTTCCGCAAATTTCGCCTTTATGGTTGATCGCGTTGGTGTTAATGGTGCCGTGAATATGTTCAATATCAATACGGCCCTCATGCGCCATTTGATAAGTAACATCTAATCCTTTTTTCTCAATAAAATCGAGATCAAGTTCAGCGAATGTGCGATTATCGCCTTCTTCCTCAACACGTTTTTTCCATTCTAAATACCTGTTAAATGATGTCGCACTATTAAGATCTCCTTCGATCTTATGACCGTGTTCACGGGCGAAATCCGTTGCCCCTTGTCCCGCAAGTAAATGATGGTTTGTTTTCATCATCACATCTTTTGCGACCCATGATGGTGTTCTAACCCCTTGGATATAGGCAACACCTCCAGCGCGTTTTAAAGGTCCGTGCATACAGCACGCATCAAGCGTCACATCACCATTGGCGTCCGGCAAGCCGCCATATCCGACCGAGGTATCTTCTTCTGAAATTTCAGGAAGGTTATTACAGTGGATTGTTGCATCTAAAACATCGTCCCCTGCCGTAATCATGCGGTATGCGATTTGAACACCGGTTTCACCATCTTCATTTTTTAAACGGTTACCATTATGCGCCCCAACCACAAGCGGCTTATAACTGCTCATAATCGATGGTGCTTGTGCTTTCGCTGTGCTCGCTACTGCACCAACCGCCGCAACCGTTGCCGCCGCGCCAAGTAATTCTCTTCTATTCATATTTCTGTTTGATTTTTCTGGCATTTTATTTCCTCCCAGGGTTATTTTGATGAAAACAGAATGGCCTATTCATTTTCAGCTGTCAAATGAACATTAAACCTTGCCCCCGTTAGGAATCCCTGCTACTTCCTTTTTCATAAATTCAATCTTATTTTAGTTATCGGGAAAGACACTATGATTCCACGTTATGCACGCGAAGTAATGACCTCCATTTGGGAGCCACAATCACGTTTTCAAATTTGGTTTGAAATTGAAGCACATGCCTGTGATGCTCTTGCTGAATTGGGTGTTATCCCAAAAGAAAGCGCGAAGACCATTTGGGAAAAAGGTAACTTCGACATTGACCGCATCGATGAGATTGAAAAAGAAGTAAAGCATGACGTAATCGCGTTTCTGACATCACTTGCAGAATATATCGGCCCCGAAGCCCGTTTCGTTCATCAAGGCATGACCTCATCAGATGTGCTTGATACATGTTTAAGTGTTCAACTTGTAAAAGCGGCAGACATATTGATTGATGACGTTGAAAAATTATTGGTGGTTTTAAAACGTCGCGCTATGGAACATAAAATGGATGTTTGTATCGGGCGATCCCACGGTATTCATGCGGAACCAGTAACATTCGGGCTAAAAATGGCAGAAGCATACGCCGAATTTGACCGTAACCTTGCCCGCCTTAAAATGGCCCGCGAAGAAATCGCCACATGTGCGATCTCAGGCGCGGTTGGAACGTTTGCCAATATTAACCCTTATGTTGAAGAACATGTGGCAAAGGCTCTTGGTTTAACCGCCGAACCCGTTTCAACACAAGTGATCCCACGTGACCGTCACGCCATGTTCTTTTGTGTACTTGGCGTTGTCGCAAGTTCAATTGAACGCCTCGCCGTTGAAGTACGTCACTTACAACGCACCGAAGTATTAGAAGCCGAAGAGTTCTTTTCAAAAGGACAAAAGGGTTCAAGCGCAATGCCCCATAAACGTAACCCTATCCTGACCGAAAACTTGACGGGTCTTGCGCGTCTTGTGCGCGGTATGGCGCTGCCGGCAATGGAAAATGTTGCCCTTTGGCATGAGCGTGATATTTCACATTCATCGGTTGAACGTATGATCGGTCCTGACGCGACAGTGACCCTTGATTTCGCGCTGGCGCGTTTAACGGGCGTGATGGATAAACTGGTTGTTTATCCTGAAAACATGCAAGCCAACATGGATAAGCTTGGCGGCCTTCATAATTCGCAACGTGTGCTACTTGCCCTTACCCAAGCGGGCGTTAGCCGCGAAGACAGTTACCGCCTCGTGCAACGTAATGCCATGAAGGTATGGGAACAAGGCGCCAATTTCGCCGAAGAACTTAAAGCCGACCCAGAAGTCAGCGCAAAACTATCCGACGAAGAAATCGATGACAAATTCGACATGGGCTATCACACCAAACATGTTGATACGATCTTCAAGCGCGTTTTTGGTGAATAGATACTAATTTTATAACTACAAAAAAACGCCCTCAAATGAATGAGAGCGGTTTTTTTAATTCTAAAACCTCTAAAGTTTTAAACTTCTGATTTAATTTGCGCTAGCGCGGTTACAAATAGTTCTTCCATTTGTTTGCGAATTTGGTGTTCTGATTGTTCGACTTCGGCTGTTTCAAAATCACCGGCGATTTTGCGGTATACGTCTTCGTCGCCTGCTTCTTCGAAATCACTTTCAATGACTTGTGCCGCATATGCGTCGATTGCTTCGCCTTCCATGCCCATAAGTCCAGCGGCCCATTGACCGAGAAGTTTATTGCGGCGCGCGGTTGCTTTAAATTCTAATTCTTTATCGATGGAAAATTTATTTTCCGCTGCTTTTTTACGATCATCGAACTGTGACATCGATTTTTGCTCCTTAAGATAGCCAAATATTTTATAAACACATCATGCCTATTTACGGCATTTTGTCTGTGATTTCCATGTTTTTTATATAATCTTTTAAAATTTATTTTAAAGGGGGTTTTGCCGCCCTTTTTAGCTTTCATAAAAGCTTCAATTAAGATAGATTGTCTTCGCTTGATTCTCAGAATATTTAAAGCTTAGGGACGATTATGTCAGACAAAGAAATGCTCTATGAAGGCAAGGCCAAAATTCTCTATAAAGGGCCAAAGCCAAACACCATCATTCAATATTTTAAAGACGACGCCACCGCGTTTAATAATGTAAAAAAAGGCACCATTGCCGGCAAAGGTATCATTAACAATAAAATTACCGAACTTGTTATGATCCGCTTGGCACAGCTTGGTATACCGACACATTTCCTTGAACGCATGTCGGACCGTGAACAGCTCTGTCACGAAGTTGAAATTATTCCGCTTGAGGTGATCGCGAGAAATACTGTCGCAGGCAGCATGGCCAAAACATTCGGCATCGAAGAAGGATTAAGACTTCGTCGCCCGATCATCGAATTTTCATTAAAAGATGATGACTTAGGGGATCCGCTCATTCCGGAAAATCATATTCTTGCGCTTGAAATCTGTGACCAGGAAGAATTGATTGAAATGATGGACATGACCGCAAAAATCAATGATTTCCTTCGTGGAATCTTCGCCGGCATCGGGCTTGAGCTGATTGATTTTAAATTAGAGTTCGGACGTCTATCAGATGGTGATGAAGGACATTTCCTTGTGCTTGCTGATGAATTTAGCCCGGACAATTGCCGTCTTTGGGATTTTGAGACAGGCGAAAAAATGGATAAAGACCGCTTCCGCCGCGATCTCGGTGGTGAAGTTGAGGCATATCAGGAAGTGGCGCGCCGCCTTGGTATCTCTCTTGAAGTAGAAGACGAAGAATAAACAATTTAATTTATTGAAAAGGAATTTGCTGTGAAAGCACGCGTTCATATTACCCTTAAAAATGGTGTTCTTGACCCACAAGGTAAAGCTATTCAACACGCACTCGGCTCACTCGGATTTGATGGTGTTGATGATGTACGCCAAGGAAAATATATCGAACTTGACCTAAGCACTACCGATAAAGCGGCTGCAGAGGCAAATGTTGAAGAGATGTGCAAGAAGCTTCTCGCAAATATGGTAATTGAGAATTATTCGATAGAAATTGAATAATTAAATCCCAAAACAAGGATTTTTAAAATGAAATCAGCCGTTGTTACCTTCCCTGCTTCCAATTGCAATCGGGACATGTTTGATGCGCTCGAAAAAATTACTGGCCAGAGACCCCATGAAATTTGGCACCAAGACACAGATGTTCCCAATGTTGATTTAATCGCCCTTCCAGGCGGTTTTTCTTTTGGTGACTACCTTCGTTGTGGCGCCATGGCGGCAAGGTCACCCGCTATCAAAGCGGTCGCGGCGCATGCGGAACGCGGCGGCAATGTGATTGGCGTCTGTAATGGTTTTCAGGTACTCACTGAAATGGGGCTTCTTCCTGGTGCATTGATGCGTAACCGATCCCTTAAGTTCGTTTGTAAAACGGTTCAGTTAAAAGTTGAAAATGAAAATAGCACATTTACGAATGCCTACAATCAAGGACAGGTGATTAATATTCCGGTCGCCCA
This sequence comes from Pseudemcibacter sp., assembly GCF_965661635.1. NCBI lineage: Bacteria > Pseudomonadati > Pseudomonadota > Alphaproteobacteria > Emcibacterales > Emcibacteraceae > Pseudemcibacter > Pseudemcibacter sp. Next base: position 8,795 of record NZ_CBFIEP010000061.1, read on the forward strand.
TCATGATGGCAACTATTTCGCGGACGATGAAACACTGGCCCGCATTGAAGATAACGGTCAAGTGGCATTTAGATATGTCAATCATAGCGCTGAAGCGACAAAAGACGCCAACCCCAATGGGTCCCAAAATAACATCGCAGGTATTATGAATGAACAAGGCAATATTCTTGGTATGATGCCTCACCCAGAAAGATTAATCGAAGATGCGCAAGGCGGCACGGATGGTCGTGGCTTTTTTGACAGCATCATCAATTCATTAAATTAAGGTTTTAAGAATGACTGAAATTATTTGGGAAAATAACCCTGAGATTACCGAAGATTTAGTGAAAGAACACGGTCTATCGGAAGACGAACACCAGTTGATGATTAAAATTCTTGGTCGCACGCCAACTCTAACGGAACTCGGTATCTTTTCCGTTATGTGGAGCGAGCATTGTTCCTATAAATCATCAAAACTACATTTAAAAACCTTACCAACCAAAGCACCATGGGTTATTCATGGCCCCGGCGAAAATGCCGGCGTGATTGATATTGGTGATAATCAAGCGGCTATCTTCAAAATGGAAAGCCATAATCATCCATCCTATATCGAACCATACCAAGGTGCAGCCACGGGCGTTGGTGGTATTTTACGTGATGTGTTCACGATGGGGGCAAGACCGATTGCCAATATGAATGCCTTAAGGTTCGGATCCCCTGAGCACCACAAAACACGTCATTTATTAAGTGGTGTTGTTGAAGGAATCGGCGGATACGGTAACTGTGTTGGTGTGCCGACCGTTGGTGGCGAAACCAATTTCCATCCGTCATATGACGGCAATATTTTGGTCAATGCCATGGCCGTTGGCCTTGCGGATCAAGATAAAATTTTCTTATCAGCCGCCGCGGGTGTTGGAAACCCCGTAATTTATGTGGGATCAAAAACAGGACGTGACGGTATCCACGGTGCGACAATGGCATCTGCCGAATTCACAGAAGACAGTGAAGAAAAGCGCCCAACCGTTCAAGTGGGTGATCCATTCACAGAAAAACTACTTATCGAAGCCTGTATTGAATTGATGTCAACGGATATGGTAGTTGCCATTCAGGATATGGGCGCAGCGGGCCTAACATCATCATCAGTTGAGATGGCATCTGGTGGCGGAGTTGGTTTTACCATTAACCTTGATGAAGTCCCACAGCGCGAAGAAGGTATGACTCCATATGAAATGATGCTTTCCGAAAGTCAGGAACGCATGCTTGTGGTTTTAAAACCGGACCGCGTTGAAGAAGCGAAAAAGATTTTCGTAAAATGGGATCTTGATTTTGCTGTGATTGGTGAGATTACAGACACAGGGAACCTGACGTTAAACTGGCAAGGTAAAACAGTCGCGGACATCCCGACACAACCCCTCGCCGATAATTCACCGGAATATGATCGCCCTTGGGTTAAAACGGTAGCGCCAGATACAATTGACCCAGCAAGTGTTGCTGCACCAAGTGATCTAGGTGAAGCGCTTCTTAAAATGGTCGGTAGTGCCAATATGTCTTCACGTGCCTGGATATGGGAACAGTATGACCATCAAGTGATGGCGGATACAATTCAGCTTCCGGGTGGTGATGCGGCCGTTGTTCGTGTTCATGATACGGATAAAGCATTAGCCATTTCCACTGACTGTACACCACGTTATGTTTATGCCGACCCGTTTGAAGGCGGCAAACAAGCAGTTGCGGAAACATGGCGAAATGTCACAGCCGTTGGTGCAACACCGATGGCGATAACAGATTGCTTGAATTTCGGTAATCCGGAACGTCCAGATATTATGGGGCAATTCGTTGGTGCCATTGATGGCTTACGCGAAGCTTGCACAGTGCTTGATTATCCTGTCATTAGCGGCAACGTATCGCTTTATAACGAAACAAATGGAACGGGCATTCATCCAACACCTGCCATTGGCGGTGTCGGCCTTTTAAAAGATAGCAGCAAGATGGTTACGATCGCACCTAAGAATGACGGTGATATTTTGGTACTTGTTGGTGAAACAAAAGGCCATATCGGATGTACACAATATTTAGATATCATCGAAGGCCGTGAAGAAGGCGCACCGCCACCTGTTGATCTTGAAATTGAAAAGAGAAACGGTGATTTCGTCCGCGCACAAATTCAAAATGGTTCGGTGACAGCCTGTCATGATATTTCTGATGGCGGTTTATTTATTGCCCTCGCTGAAATGGCAATGGCATCCGGCAAAGGAATGGAAATCGCCTTAAATAATGGTGATGTGCCACTTCATGCATATGGCTTTGGTGAAGATCAAGCCAGATACATCATTAGTTTGCCTGCTGATAAACTAGGTGAAATCAATAGTGCCGCTGACAAAGCTGGTGTAATTATTGAAACAATCGGTGTTATGCAGGGAAATAGCCTTGATATTAAAGATGCAATGACTATATCAGTAGAAGAACTGCTTGGTGCGCATGACGCGTGGATGCCAAGCTATATGTCAACAGAGAGCTAAGGAGAGTTGAAATGGCATTAACGGCGCCAGAAATTAAAGAAATGATTCTGGAAATTCTCCCTGAGGCAGAAGTTCAGGTTCAAGACATGCGCGGTGACGGAAGCCAATTCGCCGCCCATGTGGTATCAAAAGAATTTATTGGCAAAAACAGGGTTCAGCAACATCAAATGGTTTATAAAGCCATGAAAGGCAAGGTTGGCGCAGAACTGCATGCATTATCGCTACAGACATCGGCCCCAGAATAACAACCTATAGATCAGATATATCAGGAATAAACAAATGACAAATCCAGTACATGACCGCATTAAAAATGACATCTATAATAATGACATCGTGCTTTACATGAAAGGCGACGCCATGTTCCCACAATGCGGTTTTTCCGCAACTGTTGTGGAAATTCTAAATTATTTCAATGTCAAATATGAAACACATAACGTTCTTCAGGACGAAAGCCTTCGTGAAGGGATTAAAGAATACAGCGAATGGCCAACAATTCCCCAACTTTATGTTAAAGGTGAATTTCTTGGTGGTTGTGATATTGTTCGTGAAATGGCCGCAAATGGCGAATTAGTTGCCCATTTTGAATCTGTTGGTATTGAACCAAAAGCATAATATCAAAATTTGAATATTTTTTTAAAAGGCGCTCTATTTAGAGCGCCTTTTTTAATTTGTACGGCAAATTACTTGCGCAACACTTAAATTACTACGAAGCTCATCACCCAGCCTTGAAAAATCCGCTTCGTTTAATTTTGCAACATCAACATTAAGGTTATTACTATTTATTTTAACATAATTTTGATCAAGCAATTGGTTTATGGTTCTTGGTAATGATGAAAATGAACGCCCTCTCCTGACTGAACCCGCAACATGAATACCAACGACTTCGCCATTATCATTTAAAATAGGCCCACCACTAATACCACCCAAGCTTTCATTGCTATTTGGAACTCTTATTTTTTCGGCCCACACCAAAACAGGCTCTTTATTTTTGCGAATACCAGTTGTTTTAATCGTTCGCCTACCGATTAGATTTGAATAAACGTCACCAGGCTCACCGCGAGGAAATCCAAAATGAAACCCTTCCTGATTATATTCTGGTACTTCATAATTAACGGGAAAGGCATCATAACCACCTTCCGTCTGTAAAATTGCTACATCTGCGCGACTGTGCTCTGATACGGCCTCAACCTTTAAGGCGCGGCGATGCGGCCTCAATAACATGAGTTGGTTACAACCGTGTGTGACGTGCCGTGCGGTCACCCATAAACCACGGTCATCAATTGAAAAGGCAGTACCTGTGAATTGTGAACGTCCAGATTTTACTTCATCTTCTATTTCAATAATAGGATCACGTGATGAAGGTGGCTCTAGCCTTCCTTCTCCTTCTGCTTTCATATCTGGTAATGGGGGCAATGGCGCCGGCTGACCCGGTCTAACGGCAACTTTTGGGTATTTTGCATCAGGATCTTTCGATGCTTCGCCGATATAAATGACAATAGCCAAAAAAAGAAATGATAAAAATCCGCGCATTTTTAGAAAAATTCCTTTTACATTTTATCTGAAATTGCTGCGGCGTTAAGCAGTGCGATTGATATTTTTCCGGCGAATAAAAGCAATGCAGCCCCTATTTCATCGCGTTCAATGCGCCCTTTTAAATCATCAATAACAAGGTTAGCAAAAAAGAACGAGAGAATTTGCACTACCAATATGACCACACCCCAAATGAAAATATCCCATAAACTGACACTTCCTTTTAAACATTCCGCAAGCGGTATTGCTAAACCAAGAATGGCAGCGGCTAAAGATATCGCCGCCGATTTATTGCCTTGGCGGACTAATTCCAATTCATGATATGGGGTTATTTTCTCATAAATAATGATGCTCACACCCAACATAATTAACGTTAAGCCAAAATGTGAAATAAAATATGGAAAGCCAATTATTAATGTATCGAGTACTGCGTCCATGGTACCTCCTTAATTTTTATTTATCTTATCTTATTAGTCCTCGTTGGCAATCAAAAACCACGCTTGATCATGTTTCTATCGCATGCTAGGCTTTCATCATCAAAA
>NZ_CBFIEP010000062.1:0-16309 GCF_965661635.1 Pseudemcibacter sp.
CGGGTTGCACGGCGTATATCTTTAACCGTCTTCTCCGCGCTTCCAGTTCTATTTGATTTGTTAGAGTGTTTACGTGTCATCTTCGTTCCTTCGTCATTACGATGAAACAAAAACACTCTCTTATAAAATACCCTTAATTAGCCCAACTTGGTCTGACGGGATACAGTTTCAGAATATACAGAGACAGGTGCAGCAATCGTAAGTGTGCAACGTGATAAATTACAATCTGTTAAATTCTATGTCTCTACTCCTTTGTTAAATCTAGTCGATGACAGCGTTGATGTCACTTTTACAATCAAAGAGTTAGAAAGCGGAGAAACAGATATTCAATCCACAACTTTTAAAGGACCAAAGAAATGACAGCTCAAGTTAAACCTTATACTGGAAAAAGAATACTTGCTTGGTTTATCGGGTTTTTTCTGGTTGTATTTACGGCTAGTGGAATTATGACATATTTTGCCCTTAACACATGGACTGGACTGGAGACAGAGGATTCGTATGTCAAAGGGCTTAATTATAATAAAGAAATTGAAAATGCTCGTGTTCAAAACGAGTCCGTATGGAATGTTTCTATTGCTCAAATGCCGGAAACTGTTGACGGTCGCTTCGAAGTTCAAATTACACGTCCTGATGAGAGCTTTCCACCAACCCAAGTAAAAGCCACATTTATAAGAACCGTTATTGAAGGCTATGACCAAGAAGTTACCCTGAGTCACCTTGGCAATGGACTTTATGGCGCACCCGTCAAATTACCATTAATTGGACAGTGGGACGTTTTAGTTGTTGTGGAATCTCAAAATATATCTATTTTTAAACTAAGAGATTGGTTTTTAGTAAAATAAGGACATATTAATTGTTTCGCATAGAACATTTTGTTGTCGAAGGACTCCATTGTCCGAAGTGCATTCGAGAAATTGAAGGCACTCTTGGGGAAAACGACAAAATAAAAAACGCACGTGTTAATTTGAGCACTCAGCGATTAGCAGTCGAATGGAAAGAAGCCGTTGAAGATACTCTACAAAACTCGGAAGAAGTTATTTCGGCGTTGGAGAAAATTGGCTTTAAAGCATTTCCCTTTAAAACGACTAACGCACAATTAGAAGGTGATAAAGTTGGAAAATCATTACTAAAAGCAATGGCCGTTGCGGGTTTCGCAGCGGCAAATGTCATGTTGCTATCAGTCGCCTTTTGGGATGGCGGTGAAATGAATGAAAGCACCCGTAGTCTGATGCATTGGGTATCAGCGCTTATTGTTTTACCTGCGGCCACCTACGCCGGTATGCCCTTTTACAAATCAGCTTGGAATGCATTAAAAGGACGTCGCCTTAATATGGACGTTCCAATCTCTCTTGCTGTTATTTTAACGTGTGGCATGTCATTATTTCAAACTTATCTCAAAGCTACAGAAACCTATTACGATGCTGCCGTCATGTTGCTTTTCTTTTTGCTTATTGGGCGTTTTTTAGATCAAAAAATGCGAAATCACGCCAGAAGTGTGGCTCATAATTTAATGAGTTATAAAGAATCCAAAGCAACTCTTTTGCATGAAGATGGACATACCGAAGAAATAGCTACAGAAATGCTTGTGCCTAATCAAATAATTCAAGTGATACCGGGTGGCAAAATCCCAGCTGATGGTACTGTTATAAGTGGCATGTCAGATATTGATACAAGTTTAGTCACCGGCGAAACTGTTCCACAAAAAGCTGAAAAAGATACGGAGGTTTTTGCTGGTACTATTAATGTAAATGGTACCCTCAACATTAAAATCACGTCTACCACCGGCAATACTTTGTTGGATGAAATTATTGAGTTAATGGAAACCGCCGAGCAGGGAAGAGCAAAATATGTTCGACTTGCTGATCGCGCAGCGAGTATTTATGCTCCGCTTGTACATTTTTTAGCCGCGGCTACATTCCTAGGGTGGCTATTATTTTCCAACGTCGGCTGGCAAGGGTCTCTTATTAATGCGATTGCGGTACTGATTATTACATGTCCTTGTGCTTTAGGGCTTGCAGTACCTGTCGTACAAGTGGTCGCATCAAGTCGTTTATTTAAATCAGGCATCCTTGTAAAAGCAGCTGACGGGCTAGAACGCCTTGCAGAAGTTGATACCGTTATTTTTGATAAAACTGGTACACTCACTTTAGGACAGCCAGAGCTCGCAAATGCGGATGATGAAAATGTTACGCCATTTAATCTAGAGCTTGCGGCCAAACTCGCAAAAACGTCAAGTCATCCGCTTTGTAGGGCATTGATTGTCGCTTGTCATGATCGCGATATTCCAACCATAGCTACTGAAAGCGAAATACATGAAGAACCTGGAATGGGTTTAAAAGCGACAGTTAATAATATTACTGTCAAACTTGGCAATCGAGAATGGTGCGGAATTAATCAAAACTATCTTCCTAACAATCGCTATAGTGAACTGTGGCTAAAAGCAGAAGGGGCTAAACCCGTTCTATTCTGTTTCAAAGATCGCATGAGAGAAGACGCCCTTGATGTTGTTCATTGGTTCCTAAGACGCCAGCTAAAAGTTATCCTTCTTTCTGGTGACAGAAAAGATGTTGTCGATGAAGCTGCAGAAGAGCTGGGTCTAAGCCGATATAAATATGAATGTAAACCACAAGAAAAAATAGAAATCATTGAACGTATTAAAGCAAGTGGTGATAAAGTACTTATGATTGGTGATGGCATTAATGATGCCCCTGCCCTAAGCGCTGCTAATGTCTCTATTTCTCCATCGACAGCCGCCGAAGTTAGCCAGAATGCCGCAGACTTTATATTTCAGTCACAAAAGCTAGACAGTGTTGTGCGTGCTTATCAAGTTTCTTTAAATAGCAGAAAACTGGTTTTTATTAATTTTGCACTCGCGGCAATCTATAATATGATTGCTGTCCCATTTGCCGCTGCAGGACTACTTACACCATTAATTGCTGCTATTGCGATGTCATTATCGTCAATTGTCGTCACTGCCAATGCATTAAGATTAAATTTCCAAAAACTTTACCGAAGTCACGAGGGATAAAATGGAAAGTCTTATCTATTTAATCCCCGCTGCTCTTTTTTTGGGCCTTATCGGTCTGGCTGGTTTCATGTGGTCACTACGCAGCAACCAGTATGAAGATTTAGAAGGGGCAACATACCGTGCTCTTTTTGAAGAAGATGATATTGAAGAAGAGCAAAAAGAAAAATCAAACACAAAGGGTTAAATTTTTCGGCGGTATAAGAATACGGACCCATAAATAAAAGTTCTAATGACGTAGCCCATTAAGGCGATAAATATCCATAATAAATAACGTCTGTAACTCAAATATTCCAAGCTCACCATCCCTTCTTCGGGAAGTGCAAAATATGTCATCCGCGCAACTAAGCAAATAATCGCAATAAAAGCAGGTATGGAGGCCTTAATAATATCATTTAGAAGCACTTCTTGATGGTCAACATGCTTATAACTTTTTATGACGATTGATAACGTGAAAAATATAAATACGAATACTAAAAGCATAAATTATCCTAATTGCGTTAAACTGGGCGGTAATTTTTACAGTCAACTATTGCTTGCTTTAAAGAATGCATTAGTTCTTCTCTTTTCTCTTGAGTAAGAAAAGTGCCAAAAAATGTTCCTTTGCCGTGTGATCTTGCTTGAATAAAAGTTTCACCAATATTTTTGGGTACATTAGGTGGGCACGCCATTGATACATTGACCCAATAAGGGTTAAATTGCCAATATTCACGTTTCCCTTTGTGATCAATGCGGGTAATTGTCAATTTATCATCTGAAAGGCGTATGATTTCAGCGGCCTTACCTTGTTCATAATGTATTTTAAAGGCCCAATAAATTAATAATACATCTAATCCAAAAAAGCCTGATACTGGCCAGGCACCTAATGAATAAAACATTATGCCAATGATTAAGCTTAATATAAAAATAGCCCCCATCAATATGCGAAACCCATTGGGCTCTAATGATCGCCTAGGAAATAAAATTTCTTCAAACCATATTTTATTCTGTTCATCCATAGGGACACCCTACACTCTCTTTTAAAAATAATGAAGACGATATTTTTGCCTCTTCCTTTTTTTTATGCGCTCGCTTAAAGTCTATTAAAAGGAGCTAGTATGAAAAAAGCTGATATTCATGAATTTTTTAGACGTATAGAAGAACGCGACCCTGAACCAAAAGGGGAACTTGATTATACCAATCCTTATACTTTGGTGGTGGCGGTTGCTCTATCAGCACAAGCCACTGATATAGGTGTAAATAAAGCTACTAAAGAATTGTTTAAAGTAATCTCAACGCCACAAGAAATGGTGGAACTAGGTGAAGAAAAATTAAAAGAATACATCAAAACAATTGGCCTTTTTAATACCAAGGCAAAAAATGTTATTAAAGCTGCGCAAATGCTTGTTGATGATTTTGACGGCGTCGTGCCCGAGAATAGAGAAGATTTAGAAAGATTACCCGGGGTTGGGCGAAAAACAGCAAATGTTGTTCTTAATATTGCTTTTGGCCATCCGACTATAGCCGTAGACACGCATCTTTTTCGTGTTTCAAATCGCACCAAAATGGCACCTGGTAAAACACCGCTCGCCGTAGAATTAAAATTAGAAAAGAAAATACCAAAAGAATTTGCAAGACATGCCCATCATTGGTTAATCCTACACGGCCGTTATATTTGTAAAGCGCGCACACCTAGTTGTCCAACTTGTCCGGTTGAAGATTTATGTACTTTCAAAGATAAAACCGTTTTAAAAGATTAATTTTGTAAGAAAGTTGATATACAAAAATCTGCACGTTGCCCTTGAAGATCCATTAAATCTTTTTCTTCACTTGTTTCAATAAATTCAACATTAAGATCGCCGTTATCATTTTCATAAAAATACACATGTGCATTACAGAATTGATTATCATATAACCAAACTTGAGCCGTGTTTTCTACTCGTCTTAGTGAAGGGTTTCCTAGTATTTGTTCAACTGAATTTTTTGTAAGTCCCAAAATATTATTCATCTTAAATTGAGGTTCAGCCGGTTTTGGTTTTTCTACGATCTCTGGCTCTGGCGTTATTTCTGGAGCAGGTGGCGGCGTATCCACAACTTCTTTTTCAGGGCCACAAGCAGAAACCATCAAAACAACTGAAATCAAACACAAGATTCTCATAAATAATTATACCTAGTTAAATGAAATAAGTGGCATATTAACGCCGCCCCCAAAATGGGTACCGCCAATTGTAAAATCGGCACCATAAATAGCACACTCATGATTAGTCCCGCCATTAAAATCACGCCGCGGATCGATTTTCTATGAATACCTGCTTCTTTAATACCAAGATGCCTCACTGCAACCATTTCATAATAGCCCCAACCGAGCAAATAACCGTTTAATAGATAAAATATTGCGAGTGGAACAAACGGTATCCAGAATAATAAAATATAGAGAGGCAACACCAAGATATTTAAAATGACTATGTATAATAAAAGTCGTGTTGCCAGAAAGGCCAAATGGCCAATTCCTAATCTCTCTCCTGCTTTATGATCCGGATAATGCTTATCTTCGACACAATCGATAATATCATCTAAGTAAATCGATATAAAAATAGTCGATATAGGCGCAAAAAAGAAAAACAAAATAAAGAAAAAGGCAATATCAACGGCATAACCCGTTATCCAATTCACGAAATCTTCCCACCATTGCCAATCAGATTGGTAACCTGGAATTTCTTTCATAATTTCATTGGCACCAAGATAAGAGATTATAATTGCGCCAATGGTCGTTAATATACCCAGCATAAATACTTTTAAAAAAGGGCGATCTAACATTTGCTGACCAGTTCGCTCTATTGCCGTGATTAATTGCTTCACGTCTATCAATCCTAACTAATTTCCGTATCCCACTTTCCATAGAATATGAGTATTCCGTGATAAAAAGGCAAGACCATTTCTTAAGTTTACTTGTTATTAAATTATCTTTATCACTATCAACATATATTTGATTTAGGGATAAATTATGACAAATAAATATGATGTTTTAGGTATTGGCAATGCTATTGTTGACGTATTAACACATGTCGATGACGATTTTTTAAATAATCAAAAACTAGACAAGGGCGGCATGATGCTGGTGAGCGCTGCAGAAGCGGCGAAGGTTTATGAAAGTTTAGGCCAGTGTATAGAATGCTCAGGCGGTTCGGCCGCAAATACAATTGCCGGGCTTGCATCAATGGGCAGCGAAACATCTTTTATTGGAAAGGTAAACGAGGACCAACTCGGTCGCGTCTTTCAGCATGATATTCGTGCCCTTGGGGCAAATTTTGATACTGCCGTTTTAAATGACGGACCGCCAACAGCACATTGCTTAGTTCTCGTTACGCCTGATGCAGAAAGAACAATGTGCACATATTTAGGTGCTTGTGTGGAACTCACTGAAAATGATATCGATCATGCAACCGTTGCCAATTCAAATATTACATATTTGGAAGGTTATTTATGGGATCCGGATGAAGCAAAAAATGCTTTTAGAAAGGCCATTAAAATAGCCCATGAAGAAGGAAATAAAGTTGCCCTAAGTTTATCAGATAGTTTTTGTGTAGACCGACATCACCAAGAATTTGTCGAATTGGTAAAAAATGATGTCGATATTTTATTTGCCAATGAAGATGAAATTAAAAAGCTTTATGAAACCGGTGACGTAAATGATGCAGCACGTCAATTACAAGAAGATTGCGATATTGGTGCCATTACATGTGGTGCAAAAGGATGTATCGTTACAAACATTGATGAAATAGGACACGTACAAGGCCGTAAAGTTGGACATTTGGTTGACACCACCGGGGCCGGTGATCTGTTCGCTGCTGGTTTTTTACATGCACTAAGCAATGGACTTTCAATAGGTGAATGTGGCGCACTAGGAAACTTAGTCGCTAGTGAAGTTGTCACCCATATGGGTGCAAGGCCCGACATCGATCTTAAGAAATTTATTGCTGAATTCGGTTAATTATCTAGTTAACATTGGCCCAAGCTTTTTACCGCTCAGTATATGAAAATGTAGGTGTGGGACTTCTTGATGTGCATTCTCACCAGTATTAGCTATTAAACGGTAACCCTCTTTTTCTAAGCCTAAATTACGGGCTGTCTGCCCAACGGCACGGAAAAAACCGTTTAGTAGCTCTGCTGGTGCATTTGCAGAAAAATCAGCCATACTGACGTATTCACCTTTAGGAATGACAAGCGCATGTATTGGCGCTTGCGGATTAATATCATTAAATGCTAAGGCAAATTCATCTTCATAAACTTTATCACACGGGATATCGCCACGAAGAATCATCGCAAAAATATTATTTTGATCATAAGCCATCGACATCTCCTCTAGATTTTTTTTCCTCAATACCAGAAAGTCCTTCACGTTCCACTAAAACATCCAATACTTCTTCAAGTTTGATATCCATATCAGACCATAACACGAGCACGTGAAATATAAGATCTGCAGATTCTAAAATTGCTTCTTCGCGATCATGATGAGACGCAGCTATACATAATTCAACGGCTTCTTCGCCAACTTTTTGAGTAATCTTTTTTCGACCTTTACCAAAAAGTTTAGCCACATAGCTTTTTTCAATGTCACCATATTTTCTGCTTTCAATAACAGCTTCAAGTTTTTCAAGTATGTCATTTTTATATGTCATATCAAATCCTAACTTCTAGTCCTGCATTCGCCATGTGTTTTTTACATTCTTCGATGCTGTATTCGCCAAAATGAAAAATAGAGGCCGCCAAAACGGCTGTAGCATGTCCGTCGCGGATGCCTTCCACCATGTGGTCAAGTGTCCCGACACCGCCTGATGCTATTACTGGAATTGAAACGCTATCTGCAATCGCCCGCGTAAGTTCAATATTAAATCCGCTTTTGGTTCCATCCCGGTCCATTGACGTCAACAGAATTTCACCGGCACCATATTCCGCAACTTGCTTCGCATATTCAACGGCATCAATTCCCGTTGATTTTCGTCCACCGTGAGTAAAAACTTCATATTTATCTGGACCAACTGATTTCGCATCAATCGCCACTACAATGCATTGTGAACCAAATTTTTCAGCCAGTTCTCGGACTAATTCCGGTCTTTTTACCGCCGCTGTCATCACTGATACTTTATCAGCACCTGCAAGCAACAAATTACGAACATCTTCTTCGCTGCTGACACCACCACCAACAGTAAGCGGCATAAAACACTGTTCTGCCGTTTGGCGAACAACATCCAGAATAATCCCGCGGTTATCACTGGATGCGGTAATATCTAAAAAACATAATTCATCCGCACCTGCCGCATCATAAATTTTTGCTTGTTCTACTGGATCACCAGCATCACGAAGGCCAACAAAATTAACCCCTTTTACGACACGGCCATCCTTAACATCCAAACAAGGGATTATGCGCGACTTCAACATCAACTATCCCCTTTTAAGAAGGCAATACCTTCTGCTGCATCGAGGCGCCCATCATAAAGTGCTTTGCCGGAAATTGCCCCTTCAATTGTGCCCGTTGCTTCTTTCGCCGCAGCTTTTAATATCTTTAAGTCATCAATTGATGCAACGCCGCCAGATGCAATCACCGGAATAGATAATGCATTTGCAAGTTCAATGGTGCTATCAACATTTAAACCTTCCATCGTACCGTCACGGTCAATATCAGTATAAATAATACTGCAAACACCAGCGTCTTCGAATTTCTTACCTAAATCAATGGCCGACATATCAGATGTTTCCGCCCAACCTTCAACGGCTACCATTCCGTTTCTCGCGTCTATACCAACCGCGACTTTTCCAGGGAATTTTTTCGCTGCTTCGATAACAATTTCAGGATTTCTAAGAGCTATTGTGCCAAGAATGACACGTGATATTCCCTTTTCAATCCATGTACTAATGGTTTCAATATCACGAATACCACCACCAAGCTGCACAGGAATATTTATATTCTCAAGAATACTGTCAACGGCATCGCCATTTACGGGCTTACCGGCAAAAGCGCCATTAAGATCAACAATATGAACCCATTCACATCCCGCATCTGCAAATTGTTTCGCCTGATCACCGGGGTCATTATTAAATATGGTTGCTTGATCCATTTCCCCTTTATAGAGACGCACACAATTACCATCTTTTAAATCAATCGCTGGGAACAATATCATAACTAATTTAATCCAAATCTTTCGAATAATAATAACCGGGAACAAATACGTCATTTATCATCGCGTATCTTTCTTTAATGCCCCAGCGTGTCATGCCAATCCATTCACAAATTGCAATTGCGGCGTGTTGATCCGCCGCCATATGAGATTCCATGGTACGGCACCCTTGTGCACGTGCTACTTCCTCGGCTTTTTGTAACATGGTTTTTGCAAGGTTATGCCCCCTCGCCCAGGGTGCTAAGAAAAACGTTTCTAAGTTACCACGAAAAGCACCTGCTTCATTATTCTTAGGTGGGCGCACCATTTGACAACACCCCGCAATTTGGCCGTCCATTCTCGCGATGATCAATGTTCGTTCAGGAATGGTAATGACACCTTTCCAAAAGCTTTCCAATGTCTTTTCTGGTGGCGGTGATATCCAGTTGAACCCTTCATGAGTTAAAATCGCCTGGCGTGTGGCTTCACAAAGCTCAAGAATATCAACATTATCAAAAGATGTGACTTCATCGACGCTCAAACGAGGACCGCTCTTTTCTTTATCCGAATTTTCTTTATCAGTCATGTTATGGTGACCATATTAAAAAGTTTTTAAGCAATTTAAGTCCTACTGCCTGACTTTTTTCAGGGTGGAATTGAGTGCCTACAATATTATCTCTTCCAATTATTGCAGTAATTTTACTAGCATAATCGACATGAGCAAGCACATTCGCTGTATCAGATACATTTACGTGATAACTATGGACAAAATAGGCATGATCGCCTGTATTTATGTCATTTAATACGGGATGGTTACTGTTTATGATCAAATCATTCCACCCCATATGCGGTACTTTTAATTGAGGCTCAGCACTCACATCAATTTCAACGACTTCTCCACTTATCCAACCGAGCCCTTCTTTACGTCCATGCTCTAACCCTGCATCAGCAAGAAGCTGCATACCTACGCAAATACCAAGAAATGGTTTTGCATCTTTTAATACGGATTCTTCTAATGCTTCACGCATACCGGATAAGCTTGTCAACCCTGTCATACAATCTGCAAACGCACCTACACCCGGCAAGATAATACGGTCTGCTTTTAGAACATCATCAGGAGATGATGTTACACTCACATCCATATTCAATCCTGCTTCTGAAGCCGCACGAACAGTTGATTTTTCTGCTGATCTTAAGTTTCCGGAACCGTAATCAATAATAACCGTTTTCATAACCTAGTCAGACTTGTCGCCAAGCATCCCTTTGGTTGACGGAATAGCATCCGATTTACGTGGATCAATTTCAATGGCTTGACGCATGGCGCGTGCTAAAGCTTTATATGAACTTTCGACAATATGGTGATTATTAATACCATACATATTTTCCACATGAAGTGTCATACCTGCACCGTGCGCAAACGCGCGGAACCACTCGAGGAAAAGTTCCGTATCCATTTCACCGAGTTTATCACGTGTAAATTCCACATTAAAGACGGTAAAAGGGCGTCCAGATATATCAACAGAACAACGGGTACATGTTTCATCCATAGGAATAATAGCGTTTCCATAACGAGTTATGCCACGCAAGTCACCAAGCGCATCAGCGATCGCCTGCCCAATAACAATACCAACATCTTCCGTGGTATGATGAAAATCAATATGAGTGTCACCCTTAGCACGCAATGTAATATCAATAAGACTATGACGGGATAATTGTTCCATCATATGATCAAGAAATCCAATGCCTGTATCAACATCATAAATTCCTTGTCCATCAAGATTTACAGTCACAGAAACCGACGTTTCTTTTGTTGTGCGCTCTACTGTTGCTGTGCGCATAGGTGCCTCCTTATATTTGGCTCTATAGATTCTGAAAGACATATAGCAGTAGTTACGTAAAAGTGCCACCCTTTGGCGTAAAACTTATGTTTTTTTTAATAAAAAACATTCTGCCTCTTGACCGCAAGCGTAAAATTGCCACATGTTAGATCAACATTTAACAAAACAGGTTAAAATTTATGAGTGAACAACCAAAAGGGTGGCGCGGTACAACAATTCTTAGTGTTCGAAAAGGTGATCAAGTGGTTATCGTTGGCGATGGTCAGGTTTCGTTAGGTAATACGGTCATAAAAGCAAACGCAAGAAAAGTTCGCCGAATTGGTGATGGCAATATAATTGCGGGTTTTGCAGGGTCCACTGCTGATGCCTTTGCTTTATTTGAAAGACTAGAAGAAAAATTGGAACGCTTTAATGGTCAACTCACACGTGCTTGTGTTGAAATGGCAAAAGATTGGCGTACCGATAGGTACCTTAGAAAATTAGAAGCCATGATGGCCGTCGTTGATAAAGATGTCTCATTGATATTAACAGGAACTGGGGACGTGCTTGAACCTGCTGATGGGATTATTGCTATTGGGTCAGGTGGAAATTTTGCCCTTGCCGCTGCAAAGGCGCTCATGGATCAAGACTTGTCAGCTGAGGAAATCGGACGTCGTTCTTTAAAAATTGCCGCTGATATATGCGTATATACCAACGACAATCTTACTGTTGAAACATTAGATACTAAATAAATTATATTGGAATTAATAAATGTCATCTTTTTCACCACGTGAAATCGTATCTGAATTAGATCGTTATATTATCGGTCAAAAACAAGCAAAACGTGCGGTCGCGATTGCCCTTCGTAATCGTTGGCGCAGACAACAACTTGAAGATCAAATGAAAGAAGAAGTTCTTCCTAAGAATATTCTAATGATTGGCCCAACAGGTGTTGGTAAAACGGAAATTTCAAGAAGGCTCGCTAAACTCGCAAATGCTCCCTTTGTAAAAGTTGAAGCGACCAAGTTCACTGAAGTTGGATATGTTGGTCGTGACGTTGAACAAATCATTCGCGATTTGATGGAACTCTCGATTTCGCTTATTCGTGAAAAGAAAAAGAAAACGGTCGTAAGCAAAGCCGAGCTTGCCGCAGAAGAACGTGTACTTGATGCATTGGTCGGCGAAACAGCCAGCGCAGAGACACGCCAAAAATTCAGAAAGATGCTCCGTGAAGGGGAACTTGATGAAAAAGAAATCGAAGTGGACGTGGTTGAAAATCAATCATCAAGCATGCCGTCATTTGACATCCCCGGGATGCCCGGTGCAAGCATGGGCATGCTTAATCTAGGTGATATTTTAGGCGGTCAGCTTGGTCAGAAAACGGAAAAGAAAAAAATGACTGTCGCAGACGCGCACGATGTTCTTGTCGGTGACGAAGCCGATAAGCTTATTGATGAAGAAGGCATTATTCGTGAAGCGATCGAAACAACTGAACAATCCGGTATCGTTTTTATTGATGAGATTGACAAAATTGCCGGACGTGCCAACAAAAATAGCGGCGAAGTTAGCCGCGAAGGTGTTCAACGTGATTTATTACCCTTAATTGAAGGGTGTACCGTTTCAACGAAACATGGAAACATAAAAACGGATCATATTTTATTTATTGCATCTGGTGCCTTTTCAGTCGCTAAACCTTCTGATCTTTTGCCTGAACTTCAAGGACGTCTTCCAATCCGTGTTGAGCTTGACGCGTTAACAGAAGACGACTTCAAACATATTTTGATTGAGCCAGATTTTAGTTTAATCAAACAATATGTAGCGCTTCTGGGTACTGAAGAAATTACACTTAATTTTACCGATGACGGAATTGCAGAAATTGCACATATGTCTGCACATATAAATGAAAATGTAGAAAATATTGGTGCTCGTCGTCTGCATACTGTTCTTGAACGTATTTTGGATGAAATAAGCTTCGAAGCGACCGATATGGCTGCTACTGAAGTTACAATTGATGCCAAATACATTAAAGATCACATTGGCAATCTGGTAGATACATCTGATTTATCTAAATTTATTTTGTAATTTTCTCTAGACTACAAAGACTTGATTTAAACCCGGGGAAGCCAGTAATTGGACACAGTGCTTCGTCGGGGATCAATTTATTAACCGGTGCTGCTTCCCAACCATGTGGTGCATGAACAACTCCCTGCATTACAATTTCACTCACCAATGCGCGTAACTCAATTTCACCTCTTGGTGATGATACTTTAAGCCAGTCATCATCTTTGATGTCCAACTTGGCGGCATCAATGGGATTAATCTGCATAACAGGATAGGGTTCAATTGCACGCAACATTTCTAGTTTCCGGCCTTGAGAATGCTGATAATTTTTACTTCGGCCACCGGTGGTTAAAATAAACGGGTAATCTTTAGTAAGGTCTGGTCTGCTAACTGGTGACCAATAAGGTTCTTGGTATTCTGGAAGACCATTATGTCCGTGCTCTTCAAGTATTGTTGATTTAAATTCAACTTTACCGGTGTTTGTGGCAAAGCCGTCTTTCTCATATTTTCGATCTATGTCGGGACCAAGATCAAAAGGTGCATATTTTCCCTTTTCCGGCAGATCAGATAACGTGTATCCCGTCCCTTCTAGTCTTTCATTAAATGAAGCCTTTATATCGCCACCCCAAAAATCATCTTTCAAACCTAATGCATTAGCAAGCTCAAATAAAATGTCAGCGTCGGCTTTTGCATTTCCGCGTGGTTCAATGACGTTTGGACGATATCTTACTTTATCTCCACCAACAATTAGGCTTTCTCGTTCCAAATGAGTTGCAGCCGGTAATGAAACATCCGCATAAGCGCGTGTCGGCGTATCATAAAAATCACAAACACTGAAAAATTCAAGTTTTTCCATTTGTTTCTGCAATCGACCATAATCTGGATACATCATTATATTTGCACCGATTGAGACGATTGCTTTAATTTTTCCTTTTTCAATGTAATCTGAAAGAAGCATGCTTTGCCCCTCATGATATTTATCTATGAAAATAGGAAACCGTTCTTTGCCAATTGGATCTGCTAACTTTGGCAATAATTCACCATGCAATGTAATATCAGCTTCTTTTGCGCCGCCCGGTTTTCTGTGGCCGCCTTTAACATCAATATTTCCGGTTAATGCAGCGAGCAATATGATGGCGCGATGGTTCTGACAGGCATTGCTATGATGCACAGTGGCTTGTGGGGATAGTGAAATTTGAGCAGGTTTATTTTGACCGTAAAGACATGCCGCTTTAATGATTAGTTCTTTATCAACTCCTGTTATTTTAGCAGTTCGTTCTGGTGTATATTCTTTGACCATTTCTTCATAATCCGAAACACCATGACACCAATTGTTAAGAAATTCTCGGTCTTCCCATCCTTCGTTTAAAATAATATGAGCTAGGCCTAACGCGAGTGCCCCGTCTGTGCCGGGACGTAGGCGTAAATGAACATCAGCCGTTTTCGCTAGGCTCGTTAGACGTGGGTCAACAATAATTAATGGAACATCGGTTTCTTTAAAGAAATAATGCTTCTTTAAAGGCAGTTGTGAATTTTCGGTATCATTACTCCAAACCATACGGCATTGGGTTTCCGGCTGAAATACACGACTGGTTTGATAAAAATATCCATAATCATCACCAAATGTCAGTGCAGAAGCCACTCTGGTAGCACCAAAGCAGCAGCTCGATTCCGTGAAATAATGAGGAGATCCAAATAAATATGCTAATCTTTGCATATAAGGTCGGGGCTCTTTTGTATAGCCAATCATGAAGCCGACGGATTCTGGTCCATATTTATCACGAACCTTTTTAAGGTTATCTGCAATCGCATCAATGGATTGTTGCCAAGTGGACTTAACCCATTCACCATTTTCATTACGCATTTCCGGATTTAAGAGACGTACATCACTTTCACGATGCTCAACCATCGCACTACCTCTTACACAATCTGGTAATGCGATTTCCGTGACCGTTTTTTCGTTTGAACCTTCTGCTACACGTGTAGAGACATGAATTTCGCAATTATGCGAACACATATAACATGTTGAGGTTTCTTGATCGTCAGTATCTTGTTTTTTCAGTGTTCCGGCGATCTTCATGAAATGCTCCTAATATTGATCAATATCAATGAATTTACGGCAAATAAAATTAAAATGCAAAATTGAATTATTTATGTTTAAATAGCAAAAAAATTACTGGAGTATCAATCAATGCCACATTCACCATCTACCGACGTTAAAGCTTTTTTTGATAAAGATACATACACTGTTACTTATGTTATAGCCGATAAGGAAACAAATATATGCGCCATTATCGATAGCGTCCTTGATTATGATCAAGCATCAGGAAGAACATCGACAACTTCTGCAGATGAAGTGATTAGTTATATCAATGAAAATGGTTATACATGTGAGTGGATATTAGAAACTCATGTCCATGCGGATCACTTGTCCGCTGCCCCCTATTTAAAATCAAAAATAGGGGGAAGATCGGCTATTGGTGAAAATGTCAAGACCGTTCAATCAACATTTGGACCTGTTTTTAATGCAGAAAGCGATTTTGCAAAGGACGGTAGTCAATTTGACCATTTATTTGCAGACGAAGAAAAATTTAACATTGGTAATTTGGAAGGTAAAATTTTACATACCCCCGGTCATACACCTGCATGTATTTCATATGTCATTGATGGATCTTGTTTTGTCGGTGACACGATGTTTATGCCCGATTTTGGAACCGCGCGCTGTGATTTCCCGGGCGGCGACGCCTCTCTGCTTTATGATAGTATGCAACGCATTTTATCTCTTCCTGATGATACTATTCTTTATATGTGCCATGATTACGGCCCTGGCGGCAGGGACTACGCATGGGTTACTTCCGTAAAAGAGCAGAAAGAAAATAATATACATTTGAGCGGAAAATCACGTGATGAATATATCGAAGCCAGAACCAAACGTGATGCGGAACTTAGTATGCCGCAACTTATATTGCCTTCCGTGCAAGTTAATATGCGCGCTGGTGATATGCCACCAGCAGACGATAACGGAATGACTTATATAAAAATTCCAATAGATGCATTATAGGTTAAAGAAAATAACCTAATAAATTACTCTCAATGTGAGCTGGCTTATAGACACCATACGCCATGTGTATCCACATGACGGAACCATTCCTTATCAGTCCAATATCGGCTTATGTCCCGTGGTGGAACTGGACATTTATATAATCCTTTTTGAAAACGTAATTTTTTCTCTCTAAAAGTAAAAGCCATTGTTGTCTCCTATTTTTTTATAA
>NZ_CBFIEP010000063.1:0-3722 GCF_965661635.1 Pseudemcibacter sp.
CCACTTTTTACCCTTCAACGCATAATAAACGAGGTTCCCCGCAATTAATGCCGGTGGTAAAAATTGTGTAGATGGAATGATAAAGTGATGTTCAAGAACACTTTGTTCAAACACCTTATAAGCCATTGCTAAAAAGATTAAGAATGCGGGAACGACAGTCCAATTTTTCTTAATTAGATCCAATGAAATTCTCCCTCTTATATTTTTTCAGCTACTTTACCCTATAAGATTAAATTTTACAAATTCCAATATGATAGATATTATCTATGAAGATATTAAATTAAAAAGATACTATAAATGATTGAAAACTATCAGCTTCGTTATTTTTTAGCCGTTGTCGAAACTGGCAGTTTCACAAAAGCCGCTAAGCGTGTCTTTGTGACCCAACCCACACTCTCTGCTGGGATAAAAAAACTTGAACAGCATTTAGGTAAAGAGCTTTTCAACAGAACCTCTAAACGAGTATACTTAACGGAAAGCGGTACTCGTTTTCTGCCACACGCAAAGTCGATCCTTTATCAATTAAATCTTGCAGAATCTGATATTCAATCAACGGGGCATTCAAATATTTTAAGACTTGGTGTTTTAAAAACAATTTCCGCAAAAATTCTCCAAAATATTCTTAGTACTTTTAACCGCGATACAGGCAATCTTGTTATAGAATTATTTGAAGGACGCGAACAAGAAATTCAAAACAGACTAGACGATGGACAGATTGATATTGCGCTTACCATCATGAGAACGACACAAAAACAAGAAAAAATTAAACTTTATAACGAAGGATACTCAATAGCGATTGGTGAACACCATCCATTAGCTACTAAAGAAAAAATCCGTCCCGAAGATTTCGCAGGAGAACCAACAATAGTAAGATCACATTGCGAAATATTAAGTGAAACAAGTCGTTTTTTTACGGACCATAATGTGAGACCCCGTTTGGTTTATAATACGACACAAGACGAGCGTGCATTAGCGATGGTTGCCGCCGGAATTGGTTTTACAACAATGCCAGATCATTATCATTCAGACGACGTCAAAAGAGTAAAAATGATCGGTTATGACTTTACCCGTGAAATAGGGCTTGTCAAAACGTCATATAATGTTAGTGATGATAAAGAAAAACTACTCGACCATTTTATCGACTTTACGAAAAACCATGTTCACGAAATAACCTATGAAAGTTAAATAATGTTCTCAGAGCTTTTTAATGTTGTTTCACCGGTATTATTCATTTCACTTATCGGTTTTATCTGGGTCAAAAAAGAGTACGCTTTCCCTACTGATTTCGTCACGCGGATAAACATGAATTTAGGGGCACCCTGCCTTGTATTTGTTGGATTATTAGGACTTCGTGAAGATATTTCAGCCATGACCACTTTTATGTTGGCTTCCTTATTCGCTATCATAATACTTCTCATACTTGTCAGTATATTTGTTTATATAACTGGGTTACCAAAACGGGGCTATATAATCGCGCTTTCTTCATCAAATTGCGGGAATATGGGCATACCGCTTTCTTTGTTTGCTTTTGGTGATCTCGGGATGTCTTTTGCGATTGCTTTTTATGTTGTTGGCTCAATATTTCAATATACTGTTTCATTACTTATTTCTCATGGAAATATGAAAATAGGCGAGCTATTAAGGCTTTCACTTCTTTGGGGAATACTGGCTGCTGTATTTTTCATTGCAACGGATAGCGAGCCTCCCATCTGGGTGATGAATACGGCAAACCTTCTTGCAGGAATTATGATCCCGCTAATGCTTCTCGCACTAGGGGCGTCACTCGCTAATTTGAAAATTATAAAATTAAGCAAAATTGCTACCATCGGTGCCATTAAAATGTTTGCTGGAATTGGTATTGGTATTTTTGTTGCAAATTGGTTTGGGTTTGAAGGGGTTGATAGAAATGTTTTAATTCTTCAAATGTCTATGCCCGTCGCAGTCTTTAGTTATCTGCTTGCCGCTCGTTACAATAGAAATCCTGATGAGGTCGCAAGCTTAATATTCACGACCACCTTAATGAGCTTTATACTGGTGCCATTAATGATGCTATTTTTATTTTAAGCGTCTGTTCCTTCAACGCCTAATGATAACGCGTGAACCGGACCTGCCAATTCTTCGCTTAGTGCTTTATAGACCATTCTTTGGCGGTTCACTCGTGACTGTCCATTAAGCGCACTGGCTTTCATATTTACATGAAAATGAGTTTCCCCTTCGGGTCTTGCGCCAACATGTCCCGCATGCTTATGAGATTCGTCAATTACTTCTAAAAATTCCGGATTAAAGGCTTCATTAAGCTTTAATTCAATTTTTTCCTTTACAGTCATGCGCGTTACTTTCTATTAGTATTTAACCCTGTTAATACTGCTATAAACTTTTGCCGTATTAATAACAACAAACAAAGTATTATTTTTATGAATAGTGGTCCGCATAAAAGAATCTGTGAATGGAACGATTGCCCAAAAGAGGGACGTTACCGTATTCAGGCATCTGCTGACCAAAATGACATACATTGGTTTTGCGCAATACACGCGCGAACATTTGATTTAAGCGTAGCGAATAAAGGCCCGTTTTTTGGTGCTGCATCATCAGGCTGGACACAAAAACAAAATTCATCATCTGAAAATAACGAAGAATATCATAAGCCATATGCGGATATAAAATCTGATGTAAGAATGAAACATATTGGCTCGGAAAAAACATTAAATTACACAAAAGAAGACCTAGATCATCTGAAAACTTTAGGTCTTGATACGGGCGCAAATAAAGAAGAAATCAAAAAAGTGTATAAAACACTTGTCAAACATTGTCATCCAGACCAAAATCCCGATTTTGATCATGGAAATTATATTTTCACAAAAATTACTGAGGCCTATAACGCCTTGAAAAATAAAGATTTTAAGTAACTATAAGATCAAGTGGACCGTAAAATGACAACGAACAAAGGCGTAGACTCCGGCACGCCAGAAACACTATTTAATGTAAAAGACACTTTTGGCATTGATTCAGCCATGGGAGTCAAAGGATTTTCAGAGCCAACTGAACACGTACCGGAAGTCGATGAAAGTTATATTTTTGATCATGATACAACTCTCGCGATCCTTGCTGGTTTTGCCCACAACAGACGTGTAATGGTTCAAGGTTATCATGGTACGGGTAAGTCAACCCATATCGAACAAGTGGCCGCGCGATTAAATTGGCCATGTTTGAGGGTCAATCTTGACAGTCATATCAGCCGTATTGATTTGATCGGTAAGGATGCCATTACATTAAAAGATGGCGTACAAGTTACAGAATTTAAAGAAGGCATCCTTCCATGGGCTTTACAAAGTCCTACTGCACTAGTGTTTGATGAATATGATGCGGGACGTCCTGATGTTATGTTTGTTATACAACGTGTTCTCGAAGTTGCTGGTAAACTTACATTGCTTGATCAAAACAAAGTAATCCATCCGCATCAATCATTTCGTCTTTTTGCAACGACAAACACAATTGGTCTTGGTGATACCACGGGTCTTTATCACGGCACACAACAAATCAACCAAGGACAGATGGACCGGTGGAACATTGTTACAACCTTGAATTATCTACCCCATGATCATGAAGAAAATGTCGTAGCCGCAAAAATGCCAATGATGCAAAACGAAGACGATCTAAAGATTATCAAACAAATGGTTCAAGTTGCTGATCTTAGCCGAAAAGGTTTCATCAATGGTGATATA